>JAFVCL010000009.1 GCA_017479285.1 Lachnospiraceae bacterium | reverse complement strand
TAAATATTTTGACGAAGTCAACGCAGAGCCGGTTGTTTATCACTGGAAATATAAGCTCGAAGAGATAGATCCCAGTGAGGAAGTAAGGGTTGAAACGTTACCGGTAAAAAAGTCCAGTTAATTGGTGACGTTTATACTAGAAACAGCCGTAGTTTTCGTATTGACCGGATCATCCAAAGAGGCATTGCCCTCATCTCTAATTTCCTCCTCTGCATGATCAGATGTATCCGAACTGCCACTGCCGGGCTGCGTCGCCTCGCTTTTTCCGCAAGCCGAAAGCACCATCAGGCATAATGCCGTGACAAAGGCCGGCATTATCTTCGCTACTCTTCTGCAAACCATATTTCAACCCCTATCATTCTGAACTGATCATCGCCAAGTTCATCCTTTATCATAAGATTACCTGATCCGATAATCCTTCCTATGATCCAGGGATCGTCCGGTGTTTCTGCCGGTGACATTGTATTCGGTTCTGTTATGAAATCAAAGGTTCCGTTATTCTCATCCGAAAAACCGGAAAGAGTGATCTTTGTCGGGTTCCCTTTTTCATCCGGCTCAAGAAAATAGAATTCATGTCCGAGGGCATCTCTGAACCTGATGCCTATATACCAATACTCCGAAGCCTTCTCCTCGCCTTCATTAACATTTTCATCGCCTGACGCAACATTTTCTATAGGCTCCCCTTCATCTTCCGACTCTACAGCGTCCAATTCTGTGTCAGCGGTATCAACAGACGCGTCCATACTGTAGGAACCCTGCACTTCCTCACTATTTACATCATCAGTCATACTCTCCTGTCGGCTACCGCAGGCACTTATACTCAGGCACGCAACAGCAATAATTACTGTCATTAATCTCAAATATCGTTTTTTCATTCTCTATTTCCTCCTAAATTTATTATCCAAAACCGAAAGACTATTCATACCATGTTACTTTTATACCGTTTATCACATCGCAGGCCCAGTTATCTCCCTTGAATTCGGTGTATATGGAATTGGCATTATTGAATGTACGTTCACAACCTTCGGTAAACCTTTCGGGATCATGCCTACCTTCAAGAAACCATGTGCGTACATGACTATCAAACCGCGCACTTGAAGGATCAAAGGAAATCTCCATATTAGTTCCACTCACACTGTAGGATCTGATATCTCCGTCAAACCTATCAATATTTGCCTCAAGGGCCTCCTTCCCCATTTCTGCACCCTCCGGGGTATTATATGATCCATAATATATCGCACTTAGGGCTTCTCCCGTTTCAGTGTCAAAGCTGAATTCGAGTCTGTCCGGAGTTCCCGGGGCGTAATACCCGTATGTCATTTCTCCGTTTGCATCGATATAATCAAGATGAAATGCTCCCATCAGACCATAAACCGAGTCTCCGACAATCTGCCAGTCCTCTATTCCCGTAACAACGATCTTACTGTAGACCTTCCCTTTTACGGTTGTATTATCCTCATGACTGCCTTCACCACTTTCTCCTTCATCCGCTCCCACCTCAGGATTTACGTAAGTGATCCACGGACCCGCAAAATCATTCTTTTTCTCCGGGGCTTCACCCAAATCTTCTCCATATTGGCTGTAATCCTCATCCGGTGCAGGAACATATCCTCCGCCGTAATCGCCTTTTGATGCAAACTCGTTAGTTTCGGAAGTTTCCTTCCCGCATCCGGTAAGCAGCGCACTGATACTCAAAACTATAATAATTCCGATAGAAATCCGCTTTTTCATTTGTTTACACCCTCCTTTGCTCCCAGTGCTTCGATCTGTTTCTCCGTCAGATATTCCATAGAGAAATAGGTAATATTATTTCCCTCCGAATAAGCACTGCGAGCCCACTTAACCTTTTCATCACTGCCCGGTGTAAGCTCCTTATACAGGATGTTATCGGACCTGCTCCAACCGGTGTCCTCCAACTTAAAATCAGGGGGAAGCGTTGCATCCACTATGCCAGGAACCGGTTCTGTTCCGTCATAATATGCTCCGTATTGAGATTTCAGATAATCCTCCACCATACTTTCCTCGTCAAACACATAAAATGTGTTAAGTGCTGACACATTACCTTTCTCATCAAAAGAGTAAACATAGTATCTGTAGTAATGGTGATCGTGATATGCTCTTACCTGTTGATAAATATTCTCATGATCCGTATGCCCGATCTCAAAATTTGTGAGGCTTTCGCTATTGCTGCCCTCCTCACGTGACACATAATAATCCTCACCAACACGGGTCTGCATTACAAGCTCCTTAAACCCGGAAAAACCCATTTCCGCAGGGTCAGCACCCAAAGATGTAATGGTCTGCGCTGTGGTAAGGGGCTTGGACATATAAAAGGCCACCTCCGGATTATCCTCCTTCATGTCAGACAACAGGCCCAAAATAATATCAACTTTTGCGCCAAAAGCCGAATCATTATATGTATCGATATTCTCCTGCGGATATACAAGATAATTGCTATCCTGAGAATTCTTTTCCGACTCAGTCATCTCTTCGTATTCACGTCCCGGTCTTTCACGCTTCACCATCTGAACCAGTTTACCGGCTTCATCAAACGAATACAGACATTCCGTTTGAAAAGTATGATCATTCTCCCGGTAAACCATCTTATTCACGACTATAATGTAATCTTCTGTTGCAGGAACAAAATGCTCTGCATCACAGCCATGAGGTATAAAACCGATACCGAAGCCCTCTTCAAGCAGGGTGGCGTAATCCTTGCTTCCGGCATCACCGGGAATATCTCCCGGAACAACGTCTCTTTCTTCATCTTTTTGTTCATCACCCGTTTCAGATTTTGCTTCAGCATTCACCGGCTCATTTGTCTCCAATCCGTTATGACCCGATCCGGTATTCCCGGCGCATGCTGAAAGTGTCAAAAGAACAGCCACTAAGGCAAATATCCATAATTTTTTTGCTTTCATAATACGATCGACTCCTTACTCTTCTATGTTTCGATTACCGATTCTTGTCTATGTGCTGTTTATACTGCGCATACGTATAATATGGCTTTGACAGATATAAACTGTCCATATCGGTAAAATATGTTTTTTGTCCCGCAAAATCGGCAAGGATCTCTTCGCCCCGGTCATTTTTGAACGCATATATGATTAGCTTGTTTCCACCCAGTTCGAAATCATCCCCGAATCCTGCACTGACCATATCATCATGATAGGTCTGAGCGCCGGCTTCATTTTTGAAAATAATAAGCTCAGCTGTCTGCATTGGATTTCCGTTTGCATCGAATCCGACCAGCTCCTCAACGCGGGTCATTCCATAATAATTGCTTCCGTCATAATCCATCTGCCGCAGGCTGTAATCATCAGTCCGAACCGAGACCAGTTCATCGATACTAAAATCATCCGGACTTAATATATTTACAAGAGTATTTGAGATATTCTCTGTCGGTTTGGATGCATAATAGGCAACGCATTCATCCGGATACATCTCAAGACCTGCGATCTCGTATCCCTTTATATTTATGAACTCTCCCTCACTCTTAGTTCCTATCTCATCGCTTTTTAACAGGTCATCATACAGGACATCACCGTCAAAGACTGCACCCGGTCTGCACGAATAGTATTCATCGGCTGCCGGATCAAAGTAGTCGGAGGCAAAATACCCGTCAATCCTCCTGACCACATATTGAACGATCTCCCCTTCATCATTATATGAGATAAGGTAGTCATCTTCGTAATCGGAAGAGACTTCACAATTTGTATCTATCCCCCTTATCACATACAGATAGTCATCTGAAACAGGCTTGAAATACGTATCATCACCGCCTCTTTTCATCATGAGATCCAGCACTTCCTGTGTATTATTGGCAGGCCTATACGGATCTATGAAAGATGTTTCAAAGCTTGACCAGGTCTTGATATCAAAGCCCATTCTGGCATTCCCGTTGTCAGTGACCTCTCCCTTTATAAATATGAGAGCATTCTCCAGATTATCAATCTCCTGCGTTACATAAGGGGACATCCAGTATGCGGTAAAGGGAAGTTCGATCAGATATCCTCCGTTCTTCTCTTCATCGTCCGGTATTTCATAAGTAAAATATCTTGCATTCCCGTGTCGCCCGTTATATTGTATTCCCCGCTCTTTCATATCATATCGCGTATGCTCCGCAAAAAAGTGTGACTCATTGAAACCTGTGATCTCACTCCAGTGCGAATTGATATAATCCTCATCCTTTGCGTTCGTTCCTGCCGCCTCAAGCATGCTGAAATCAGGATAACAATACCATGCCTGATCGGCAGATTTGTCATCCTCGTATACGATCTTTGCCCTTCCCTTTACCGGTCCGAAATCATCATAGGACACCATATAGATCACACGCACGTCTGATGAAAAGTTTGCATGGTCATTATAGTCATAGCCAAAATATATATATCCATACTGATCGCTGTAAAAGCCTGTCCATGGGTATCTGCAATCCGGGATATCCACCTCCACGATCCTAAACATCTCCGTTTCCGGCATAAAGAATTCCTTATCGTATTCGGAGGTTATAAATTCCTCCGGAATAATGGCAAATCCCTTCTCAGGATCATGTTCTTTGATACATGCGCTTAATTCAAAGCTGCATATCACGTCCATTTCATCCGAGGACATATTCTGCTTTACCGCCTGAACATATCTGCAATCCTTTACAAACCCTCCAAAGTCCGCATCCGGTATCTTGAAGACAGCGGAATCCTTCGTAAGCCGCGCAGATTCATGTTCCGGATCTATCTCCACAGGCTCATTGTGGATCATGTTACTTGCTTCATCAATCTTTTCTATCCTTACAGTATAGGCAAAGGTGTTGTTTCGCTGATCACTTTCACGGTGAACACCGGTTGCTGCCACATGTCCCGTATCCGATGATAACTGCTCCTCATTATCATAAAATCTGACCTCAAAGCCTGTCTCTTTTAAACAGTCAATAAACCTTTCGCCCCTGGCACAGACCATCAGCCCGCCATTATCATCATATGAGATTATTATCTCCGGTTCATGTGCTTCCTCAGGGAGCAGAGCGGATGCCTGAACTTCTACATCTCCGTCCGCATAAACATCAGAACCTGCCGCTTTCTCGCCGTCAGTCAAAGAGCTCCCCTCCTGAACATTTGAATTTATGTCAGGCGTGCAGGCAGAAAGAAGAAGTATGCATGATACAAGAGTTGCCACACTAACAGTGATTGATCTTAAGTATTTCCTTTTCATCTTCTGCTTCCTCCTGTCTCTCCAAATAGGAGCCATCATTATTTCTCTAATTCTCCGTCTTGTAAACTTTCTGAAGGGATGCTGAATTTTCTTTCGTTACAGTGTGCCCATAGGTTCCGTCATCGTTCAAGTTAAACCAAGTAAGAACCGTCTCTCTGTGATAAGAAGCAGTCCCTCCGTCCTTTACCATAACGATCGTCCACTCCTGTTCCGGGAGATTTTCCACATCATCCGTATCGGCATACATTTCCCAAGTGATACGGTATACACCGGTTAAGGTATTTCCTTCAATTGAGGCTTCGTCCAAAGTCGCATTATGGGCTTCGTCATTAAATTCTACATTGGGAAAACCGGAATCCGAATCACTTATGATCACACTGACCCCATCTCCAACCCATTCTCCGTCCCATCCAAGCTCGTCTTTGGTGGGATCAGATCCGGCCAGACTCTCTGGTTCTGCGCTCTCACGCCCCGGTTCAGTATCAGATTCAGGCGCTATACTCTCATTAACCGATTCAGTATCGGTTGCCATACCGATCTCCGCCTCTGTAAGCTTCTCCGAAGAGATATTTTGTTCCTTTGGAGCAGAGGTGTTTAAGCCACATGCACCAAGGGTAAGCATAAGGCTTAAGCATATAATCCCAAAAACTGTTTTTTTACTCATTTTTCCGTTTACCTCGCTGATCTTTTCATAATCATTTTCCTTCTTCATACTTGAAAGTGAAGCTGTATTCCTTTTCCGACTGCGCTTTGGCATTTTTATAGTCATCCAATGACACATCTTTACTGTCATATCCGTATTCCTTTATCTTTATCACATCATCACCAAAATCAAATTCTGCAATATACAGGTTCCCGTCTTCAATTGAAGCCCCCACTGCAGTTCTGCCATAAAATCTCATGGTTTTATATTCGTGATGATTGAGGGTTATATCATACCTTTCTTCGTCAATGCGGATTGTCAGATTTCCGTCTGAAGAAGTAAGTTCATCCGCAAGATCGTTAAAATACAATATATCCTCTTTCCCAAGATTATAATCTGATGCAGAGACAGGACAACTTACGTACGCATAGTTCTTTTTATTCTCCTCGGAATAGTACCCGGTCTCGCTCATAAAATGACAATCCGTATACCAGTCATATCTGACCATGGCGGTGGATTTGGCCATTCTGTACATAAAAAAGCTTTCAACAGCATAAATAACTTTGTCGTTCAGATAATAATCTGCGCTGTCTTTGTTCCGGATTCTTATTTCATATGCGCTCCTTGCCTCCTTTTCATCGGCAAAAACATATCTGACAACTTCCTGAACCTCATATCCGTTCCTATCAAAGGATGTAAGAACAGCATATCTCTCACAATTTACAAATCCTTCCCCTGTACTGAAGTTTTCAGCCGGTTTTCCTAAATCGTAATAGGTAATCATATAGTCATCGGTAGCCGGAACAAAGTACTCACTCTCGCCTCCGTAGGTAACCGAATGCTCACCAAAGGGATCTCTGTCGATGTATCCTGTGGGGGGTTCATGGGAATTGGTATCTTCAAGCCTCACAAAATAAATCTCTTTTTGGTGAACATGATCGCGAACTTCGACCCCGCCCTCTTCTCCGGTTCGGATAAAGCTGTAGGAACTTTCCCAATCCTTCCCGTAATGCCTCGGTACATCACACCAGATATTTCTATCGTCTGCTTCTCCGTAATAATCCTCTGTATCTTCTTTGATCCTGAGGCTAAAATGCAGCATTCCCGTATCTGATACTTCTACTTCAAGGAGCGCCGGGCCCCCATAGTAAGGTTTAGCATAATACTCACCACTCCATTCATCACCGGCTTTATGCTCAGGAATCAGGCTCATAAATCCTTCTGCGCGAAGACCGGCCAGTTTCATCTCATCCGACTCAGTACATATATCCGACGTCTTTCCGTTACAAACAAAGCTCTCGTAGCCTTGTTTTAATTCATACTTTCCCGACACAGCCGGAAGCTCAGATATAAGCCCCGGCTTTCTGATCTCTATATAGCACAGATCCATTCCCTTCAAAAGATACATATCATCATTATTGATGCCTTCTATATGATGAATTTCACCGTTTTCTATGTAAAAAAGTTCCGGAAAGTCAGAAATATGTACAGATATACTTCTACCATCATCGCAGTTTATCTCAAGCTGCAGTCCGCCATCATCGATACCGTTTGCAGCCTCTCCTCTTACTGCAACAGCCAGTGTATCGTTCCCAATCTGATATATGTTGACCGTATTGTCATTTGAAACAGCAACCGCTGTACTTGCCTCTACCCGGATATTTGCATTTGCAACATTCACCCAACTTCCCGAAGCACAGGACTCATATTCAAAGGTCCTTGCAGGATCAAGGAATCCGGCTGCATCCTCAAAGATCATAACAAGATGATCGCCCTCCCGGACAAAATTCTTCTCCCGAGGCCACGCAAAACTGTCGAAGGATTCCGTATCCGTATAGCTTCCGTCACCGGTGTTTACATAAGCAGCCAGTTCTGCCACGTATGGGTAAACGTCTAACCTTGCCATCCCGGTTTTATGAAATTCAATAGGATCATAGACCATATCATCCAGACTTTCTGATACAAAGAATAATATGCTGCCTATCTTATCTTCTCCGGAGACAGAACCATCGGCTTTTTCCGGGTCAAAAAGTTCAGCCAACGCAGCATCATTTAGTACGATCCTGATAGATCCGTCCGAAGTGTTTTCCACAACAAGGCTCTGACTTGTTGAACTGCCTTCCGCTGTAGGCAGTGCACTATCTTCACTGATCACCAAAGGAGTCCGGTCTGCCTCATGGGCACCTTTCGTCTTCACCCCGCATCCGGCGAGCATTACTCCAAATCCAACGACAAATACAAATATTATGATATTTTTCTTATTCATCAGAATTTCCTCAAATTATCACTTCATTAACGTAAACGTTTTAATCTGGGCATCAGTCAGATACGGAACGGAAAAATATCCGTCTGTCGATGTCATAGCTTCCCCTTTGTTATAATATCCGGGGACTTTTCGATAAAGGATATTTCCCATTATTACCGTATCTTTTGATGCTGTTTCATACGCACTCTGATTGATCCTCACCTCTCCGGTCTCAAGATAATGATCAAGATCATAGCCACAACTTCTCATGAAATAGTCATCCACATGGTTTTCATCATCAAAAACCATCACACTGTATCCTGCGATATTCCTTCCATTTTCATCAAAGCAATCAATATCAGCCGTATATACGGAATAGCCGTCATACTCCTTTACATCCTTCCCTCTCATTAAAAAATATCCGTCATCCCGTTCTTCAAATCTCAAATTATATATAAAGTAATCCGATCCCGTAAGTTCTCCGACCCTGCAGAATTCGTTATAAACCTCATCTTCAGGATTCACTCTTTCAGTATCGTCCTTAAGTAATCCGGGAGAATAGAATACATCGGCAAAGTCGGGATCTCTCTGTTTCAGATTATAGTAGGTATAGTACTTATCGGAAGCGTGCTTATACTCATTGTAGCCACTATATATCCTGTTATAATAATTCACCATCCTGTCCAACGTTTGATACATATCCGGTTCGTCCGGCGGAGCCTGTACCAACTCGCTTCCGTCACTGTTAGCCTCTCGCTCTACAACCTGCACAAGATTCCCTGAACTATCAAACGAATACAGTGTCATTACTGTCTTTGCCGGATCATAATCATTTCTTATCTTAACAGTGATCAGCCAGTCATTTGTCTCCGGTTTAAAATATGTATCATCATCGGGATGGGTCAAGAGCGAATCCAATGTAATATCCGTCATGTTTTCTTCATGAGCGGATATTATCGAATCCCCTTTACCCTCTGTCGCATTTGTTTCATCAGGTATTTCATTTTGCATTTCAACCTTCGAGGACTCTTCCACCCCCTCTGCCTTGGAAGAAGTCTCCGTTGTCCCTCCACTGCATGCACCAAGGGTAAGCATAAGGCTTAAGCATATAATCCCAAAAACTGTTTTTTTACTCATTTTTCCGTTTCCCTCGCAGATCTTTTCATACTATATTGCCGACAGCCAACTGTTATATCTTTTCTCCATATAACAGACAACGAGACGGTTTTGTTACCGCCTCGTTTAAGTGTATATCTTATTTACTTTTATGACTTTGTATTATATTAAGACAAATATGCCGAATATTAAGAACCTATGTGTTCCTATATTCTTCTTTTTCATTTATTTATTTGTTTGCTCCTTCCCTTACTCCCATAGCCTCAATCTGACTAGCTGTCAGATATTCCATTGAAAAACAGGTAAGATTTTTTCCTTCAGAATAAGCATTTCGATCCCACTTGGCTCTTTCATCACTTGCAGACTTGAGTTCCTTATACAGGATATTGTTATGCCTATGCCAGCCGGTATCCTCCAGTTTGAAATCCGGCGGAAGCGAGGCATCTGCAACACCGGGAACAGGCTCCGTTTTGTCATAATATATGCCATATTGAGATTTTATGAAATCCTCAACCATGCTTTCTTCATCAAATACGTAAAGCACTACCACTCCGGAAACGAATCCACGTTCATCAAATGAATAAATGGCATAATCATAATAATGAAAATCGTGATATGCCCTCACATCCTGATAGATATTTCCATGATTCGTTTGGCCAATCTCAACACTTCTTATGCTCTCGGTATTAGAGCCTTCATCGCGCGAAACATAATAATCTTCACCCGCACGAGTCTGCACAATAAGTTCTTCATATCCAGAAAACCAAAACTCCGAAGGATCTGCTCCGAGAGAGGTCTTCGTTTGTGATGATTCAAGCGATTTGGATGCATAAAACGCAAAGTCCGGATTATCATCTTTCCTGAGCAGACACAGTCTTATGATCTCTGCTTTCCCGCAAAAAACTTCATTGTTATAATCCTTATTCAGGGCCTCCTGTTCATAAGACCGGTAATCAAGACTTGTCAGGTGTTCAATGTCAAAATCGGTCAATTCCTCGAACTCGTGATCCGGACGATGTCTGCTTACATGTTGTACGCAGTTTCCGTTTTCGTCAAAGGAATACAAGTCCCCTGTCTGGGAAATTGCGGGGGTTGCATTCTCCCTCACTATGGTCTGCTCAATAGTTAAGATGTAATCCTCTGTAGCGGGCTTAAAATACTCTGCATCGCAACCATGGGGAATAAAACCTATACCAAATCCTTCTTCAGCCAGGGTATCAAAATCCTTGCTCTCATCCTCTATATTCTCATCCCCCGGTTCCGAATCTCCGTCTTCATCTTTTTGGTCTTCATCTTTTTGGTCTTCATCAGATCCGGGTTTTGTATCGTTGGTCGTTGTATTATTTGTCTCTTCTCTGTTTTCGTTCGTCCCAGCATTTGCACCGCAGGCGGAAAGTACAATCAAGCCTATCGCCAGGGCAAGCGTTAAATATTTCTTTGTTTTCATAAGACGATCTCCTTCACAACATACTAACTTAAGTCATTGTCTGATAAACTCTCCACCTAAGTATCCGTCCAAAGATGTAAATCTCAGCATATTACCATTAATGGTGAATGTTTCTTCAAGAATATTTGTAAGTCCAGGTGTAGACTCATCATCATATATGCTTACAAAATGTTCTCCATCATATGCCCAGTTCCCATTAGGGGCCAAATATCCATCCTGTTCAAATCCGGTAGTCAGATTCTTAATCTTTTCAAAGAAGCCATTCTCATTAATGGTTAAAGTAACAACTTCTGTTTCACCGTTTTTATTTGTATATTCGCGTTTCCATATACCATATGCCTGTTCTCTTGAATCAACTGTACCATAATAGCTTAGCAGATATTGAGCTGCGGATGAATCAGATATGCTTTCAGACTCTGTATCAAGATCTTGATAATTACTGTCGTTAAGGATCTCCTCCCATCCATATTCGAAAAGAAGAACCTGGGAATCGTCAAACTTCGAGCACGAAAACTCATAAGGGCATTTATAATCATCAAATAGCGGTTCGTCCATACTTACAAAAATATCAAAACAGGTATCGGACGCAGGTACACTTCCAACATTCTCATAATGCGAAGGATCTATCAGATCATTATTTTGAAAAACTTCGACATTCCGCAACGCTACATCACACGTATACTTTATTTCATATCCTCCAAAGCCAAGTGATATCTCATCAAAGCCATCTACACCTTCGGAGAAAACTCCTTCATAAAAAATGGACAAACTAAACCCATATTCGGAATAAACAAGCAATTCAATATGTGGTTTTACAACATCAATGCTTGAAGATTCCTCAGTATAATCAACATTGTTGTCTATTGAATAAGTAGCGTTTTCCTGCTGTCCGTCCGCTTCCTTTACTATATTTTCAGTATCAATTACAGCATCATTACTATTGGCACAGGCACACAGCCCCATGCAAACAGCTGATATTAAACCGATTGCTTTCCATGTGTGTTTTTTCATAGGATTCTCCTATCTTTACTTTGCAAAAGATTCATTTAATGCAGAAAAGTTTGCATCTCCACCCATATTTAAATCAATCTTATTATTTCCTATTGTCACCTGACAATCGAAACCAAACTCCGTATAATTCGAATAAGAAAGAGTTCCGTTAGAATTATTGGTGGCATTCGATAAATTAAATGTATCTGTAGCCATATCGCTGCGAGATGATATCAAGTTGATCTTTAAATAATAAGTACCATCCGATCTCTTAGTAACTTCAATATAATCTCCATTTGAGGCTGTATATTTTCCAACACCGTTAGCTAATATATCTTCTGCGGATGCTGAAGATCCGGCATTTCCCGCATCACCGGAATTTGTTGTACTTCCATTTGCATTCGAACCGGTATCGGAGGCAACTTCGGAATTATATTCACCGGTCTGAGCTACAGCATCCCATTTATATTCATAAAAGCTATACTCATCATCTGTCGTGCAATAATTCATTTCTAAAACCCCGGATATATTTGCGAAGTCTATATCCGATACAGATGTAGCATCAGCATGAATAACGATATCATCATTAATTATGTCAAATGCGGATGATTCAACAACTTTAATTGAATTATCCTCTTTCTTTTGGATTCCGGCCTGATACTCGCTGCCCGAATCCCAGATAAATACACTGTATGAATCGTCGATATAAATATCAACAGATGCAATGCCTTCTACACCGTGAAAAACAAAATCGGCATGTTTTCCATCCCGAACATAAATACCGATCAATCCATCAGGAATGGTATTACCGGAATCATTCACTGCAACAGTAGCCTGTGAGTCGTCAGGGAGTGCATCTGAAGCATGTTCACTATCCTGACTGTTGCTTTCCTGCACAGTATTTTCAACATTAGATTCAGGCGTGGTATTTGCGGAAGAATCTTCCCCACATGCAGTGAGACTCATGATACATAGAGTTAAGACAAGTACTATTGATATATATTTCCTCATAAAACCTCCTCGTATTAATCAAAATAACGAGACAGTATCTTTACCGCCTCGTTTAAGTGTATAGCTTATTTACTTTTATTACTTTGTATTATATTAAGATAAATATGTCAAATATTAATAACCTGAACTCTTTGTATCACGACAGTATCAGTTCCTGCTCATCTCCGCTTTCTAAAAACATGCTCATATAAATGGGAAGATAAGTTACCTTTCCTTTAGGATATAAGTGTCAAAAATACAAGTGAAAAATATGATGTTTTGTCAAAAAAACAGATTAAATGATGCGGTTTTTGTCAAAATAACAATTTTACGAAAAACTCAAGCACGAAACTGCAATGATTACTGTCATTAATTTTAAGTATCTTTTCATTTTTTGCTTTCCCCGGATCCATGCAGCAAAAACGCCGCGCCTTTCCTTATCACTCCCCAAAAGTACGATATTCCCATATCATATCAAGTGCTTCAAGCTGATTTTTTGTCAGGCTCGGATCACTGTAATAATAAATGTTCCCAAGCACTCCAGCATGCATTTTATGTTGTAGCCGCCTGCTTTCTTCATCGTCGGAAAGAGCAATTCCTTGAATATGGCATAATTTATTCTCACTGCAAAGTTCCCAGCTGTCATCAAGAAGTGCCATGAAATCCCCCTTATAAGCTACCGGAATGGGCGATTCGGATCTCTGCCCCGGGAAACTGATTACCGCATCCTCCGGATGCTCCCAATTGTAATCAAGAACACTAAATCTATAAAGCCATGTATAGATCATATCCGAATCATCAAAAACATAGAATTCATATTGTTTCAAAGAATAACCGTCCGAATCATACTCAACCACAATATACTTATCGTAAGTAATTTCCGGCCACAAATATTCCTGCATAACCGGCTGATGATCTCCATCTTCAACAGGCTTTCCGTTTACGATAAGCGTTCGCTCATCTGTAAAAGACTCCATAACCTGATCCGGCACGAGGAGAACCGCATGATCATTTCCCACGCCAAGACTTCCGATATACGGTGAAATAACATCCAGACTTACCTCTCCCCTCGTCAATGTACCATTCATTTTCACGGAGTCAAGCGGCTTGGAGCAATACATCCTCGCGCCGCTCACAAGGCCTTCCTCATCAACATAATAAGGCACATATACTTCTTCGCCGTTTGTAAGAGCTAAGATTACATTAACCTTTCCGCCACACACATTATTATTTACAGCATCCAGATAGTCTGTATAATCCCGATAGTACCCGTTATCTCCGGCAATTTCAAAAGCATCCGCCGAACCGAGTTCCTTTTCTACCGGCATTTCTATTCTGGCAACCCACTGAACACAATCCCCTGCATCGTCGAAAGAAAACAATGCGTTTGTCTGAAGAAGATTCCCTTCGGAATCCGCGGTATCATATGCTGTTATTACAAAATCATCCGTAGCCGGAGTAAAATACTGCAGATCAAAAGATGATGATCTATATCCGATGCCATAGTCATTGGTAAGGTTCCCCTCGGCGATTGCCGTATCGTCATTTACTATGATATCAGCAGCCGAAAACTCAAGAAATACTTTATGAGCGTTGTCTCTGAATACATAAAATCTTCCCTGTTCAAAGTCAGAGTAGCTAAAATCTTCAAGAGCACATACCTCAGCAGCTGGGAATGTAATGATGAGTTTTCCGTCTTTGAACTCATACTCTCCGCTTACTACAGTTTGTCCTAAGTGTTTTCCATCCTCTTCATAGTGATACACGATATCACAGTTCAAAGAGTTTTCTCCCCAAACAACATAATTTACAGAATAATCATCGAAAGCCACCTCACACTGCACCACGCCGCTCAGATCATCATCGATCAGATCCGTATCAATGATGAATACAAGTTTTCCGTCTCCCTTATCCGTTGCACGGACAAGGCCGTCGGGAAAATCACTTTCTTCAGATGAAGCAGTTGTTACATCAGATGACTTCCCATCAGAGTTCGAAGAATTATCCTTTCCGCAAGCAGTCATACTCAAGCAAGAAACTGCAATGATTATTGTCATTAATTTCAAATATCTCTTTGCTTTCATAATATATTCATCTCTTTACAAATCATACTTAATATGTTTTCCAATTCATCCGTTAATCGGAGTTTTCCGCTTTCTTTAAGAAATACCCCTGCACATACATTTCCGTATCGCCCTGAATAAGGTAATAGTCGCACTTAGACCCGTTGTACTCGGAGACATGTCCGATTACGACCACTTCGCTTCCTGCGTCAAAATTTACCTTTACCTTGTCTGCTTCAAGGCTCGGCGCTGTCTTTACAGCAGGGGAGCCGGAAACGATCATCTTTGTGGGCTCCATTGTCTCAATCTCCCACTTATTCTCTTTTTGTGTGACAGCAGGCTGCGAAGCGCCCGGCATGTCAGTCGTATACTTTTCTGTCTGCAGAAAGCCCAGTCCTTTATGTTCTGCTCCCGCGGGATCCTCCGTTTCTTTTACGATTACTTCACAAAAATTTGCTTTTTCATCAAAATAAAAGGTTACCTCAAAGTCATCGTCCTTGCAGCCCAATACGATCTTTCCAAGCCAGCTTTGGAAGCCGTTGGGAGTAAGGTCATACTCATATTTCGCAGGCGCACCGTTTTCCAATCCCCACACACTTAAGAGCTTGATCCCGTCAGTGTCTGCATCGATAACCTCAAATCCCATGTCCGATGAAAGATAATATTTCACACCAACAAACTGATTTATCCTATCATCTTTTTTGGCACCGTTATCCTTGGCATCCTGCTTCTCATTTTCTACGGATACCTGCTTATCATCTGAGAATCCTGTGTCTCCGCATGCCGTAAGGGATAGTGCAATTCCCAACCCTAATGCCACTGCTTTTAAGAAAAACTTTCCGTGTCTCATCCTTGTTCTCTCCTTTAAAGATCCCCTCAGAAACAGCCCTTAAAACCCTCTGTAAAATTCGTATCTTCCGGATTGCAAATCCTGTTCATCCAAATACCTGCCCCAGTCAGTAGACAGCATAAGTGTCTTACCTTCAAGTTCAGCATCAACAGTATTCGAATTGCCGTAATAATCATCCACAGGTGTAAACTTTATGGTTTTGCCGTCAAAATAATACGTATGATCTGATGAGGGGCTGTTCTCTCCGCACCATTTTTCAAAGTTTTCATCCACACTATGATAACCCTGATCATCACGGGAATCTTTAATGAGTGCCCATGCCCATGTTCCGTCGGAATTAAAGATATAAAACTTTCTACCCAAATACCCTCGCCACTCGCCACCTATCTCTTCAACTCCTTCAAATTCTTCACTTGCCCATATTCCCACAAGTTCCTTGCTACGGTCTCTGTCCGCCTCACTGGAAAAATTCTCAAGATCTGCGATTTCTGCCCAGTCATAGGTATATTCATGTGTATATCGTGCCGCCTCCGGTACATCCTCCCGGGGATTGTACTGCAGCCTGCACTCTCCGTTTAATGTGGCAAAGGAGAAGTCTTCAACATATGTCTCATACTCCTTATAAGATAGATCGCAGTGAATTATCAGATCCGAACCGTTTTTCTCTATGTCCTGTTCGCCAAGACCGGCATATTCCGGATGAAAGATCAAAGCCAATTCCGGATCCTGTACCGGCTCATTTCCGTCAACAAATCCGTTTCTGACCCCATACCACTCAATCTCGTAATCATCAGGAAAATAAAACATGAACATGCTATCTTCGCCAAAATCAAAATCCGGAAAGGTTCTTGTATCGAATATAAAATCTGCATGTCTTTCATCCTTCAGCTTTACCGAAACTTCGGGCTTTCCGTCAAAACTATCAGTTTTCTCATTAATCTCATTTGATGAATCGTTAATATCGTAGGATTGATCTGAGTCTTCCATAACCCCCTGTTCCGATATCTGCTGATCACTGCCACGCTGTACCCCGCATGCAGTAAGCGTCATCATGCATATCGCCATGACCAGAGCCAAATATTTCTTTACTCCCATAATATGTATTTCTCCTTTCGCAACATAAAAGAACGAGACGGTTTTGTTACCGCCTCGTTTAAGTGTATATCTTATTTACTCTTATGACTTTGTATTATATTAAGACAAATATGCCGGATATTAAGAACCTACTCTCTTATAATCTCGAAAAAGCCGGACTCATTCTTTCTGTTTCACCCCGGCTGATCCCATATCTCCCTGCTAATGCTCGCCAGTTATCATCCACCGTGTGTATGATCTCATCCGCCAAAATTACCGCATCTTTCTTCATGATCCCATAATATTTTGACGCTTCTATTGCGAGATTCAGATCGATCTTAGAATTATCAGTATCAACATTCAACGAAAGATACTCACCGAATATATCCGGATTAACGTCGTACATGGGCGAAAGGACCCAACCGGACTCAGTTAGCAAAAAACCGTGATTCCTAAAATGGTCATCCGTATTGGATACAGCCATTCCAAAAACTATACGCTTCCATAATTGAATAATATCATCTTTAGGCTTCGCCCCGTTGGCCTTCAAAAAAGACACCATCTCAAGATAGCTGCTTCCGTCAGTTGCATCTGCACCATCAGATTTGCCAAGCATTGTCATGGCCGAAGAAAAATGAATACGCCCTTTATCTGTTCTGTCAAATCTCTTCACCAAGAAAGTCGTCCCTAATGTTGAAAACTCCTCTGCCTTGGCCTCAGGAACACTAATCCCGCACATCACGGCCAGTTCATGTACAACCATTTCCCACGCACCTGAGTCAAAGTCATCGTGTTTGGAAGGAAACTTCGCTATCCACATCGAACCATCCGGAGCCAATACTGATGCCTTGGGTCTTGCACCGCCAAGAGATGAACCCGGAGCCAGTAATTGACGAAGCCATTTATCATCGTCAGAGAAATCATCCTTTTCAAATTTTATAGCAGCCTGTTCCAGTTCTCTTAATGATGTCCATGGCGGTGTCGCGAAAGCGCTGTCATTAGATAGATATTCCCCTTCAAGTTCAGTTTTAAAACGCAATCCTCCCATACGGCTCTCATCAAATACCCCCAGTAAATAGTCACTTTCCAGTAACTTCACAGGCTTATCTCCGTTGTTCTTTGCTCGGATCTCTTCACGCCTGTTCATCAGCCGACGGCCCCACCTGTCCGGAGAAGAATCTGATAACATCCCGAATATCTGCTTATCATCAGCAATGTATTGCCTTCCTCTGTACCACTGAAGATCCGGATCTAAAAGCATAGATTCCTTAGCGAGCCACTTTTCATCATATTCAAATGAATAAAACTCCCTGCCCTTTGTCCGAGTCACATGAACAGTACCAAGAAGCTCGTTATGAAAGGACAGAAAATCCGCAAAGACATATATTTTTTTCTCACTATCCATATGATCTTATCCCCGCTTGTCTACTCTTTTCCTTACAGGCAAGGCCAGATCCTGCAGTTTTCTTCCCAGTTCATCGTCTTTTGCAACAAGCAAAAGATCCTTATCCATGTAATTAAGCGCATGAAGGACTGCCGCGTAGCATCCTATTGCAACAGAGGGCAGTCCCTTTTCGATAGATACCAATGTTGCTCGGCTGATACCTGCCCGTTCCGCAACAAGTTCTGCCGGCAGTCTTCTTCTAAGCCTTGCATATTTGATCTGCATGCCCATCCGGGCAAGTATATCTTCTGTTTCAGGTAATAATACTATAGACTTTTTTGCCATATTGTTACGCTCCTTATGTCTATAATATTATTCTAAATATGGTATTTTGTCAATTTTTATCTACTTATTTATCAAAAACACAGCGCCTGGGCTGGTGGCGAATATTAAGAACCTACTCGATTGAAGTTTCTGATTCCTTTTTTACCACCGGCAGATGAACAGTCACCTCTGTACCCTTACCGGGCTCAGATCCTATATCTATTCCGTACCCGTCGCCGCACTCTGTCTTTATCCTTCGTTCGATATTCTGAAGAGAAATATGGCGAAGTTCTTTGGGTTCATTGATCTCTATATTGTCCGCATCAATGATCGTTTTTTTGACCTCTTTAAGCTTCTCCTTGCTCATACCTTTCCCGTTATCCGAGATCTTTATGAAAAGGTCCTTTCCGGTGACCTGTGCAGATATGCTTATCCTGCCTTTACTGCCGGCAAGACCGTGCGTAACCGCATTCTCCACAATAGGCTGTAAAAGCATCCTTGGAACAAGTAGTTCCTCATAAAAGTCGTCATCGTCCATTTCGATATCGATCATTCCACGGTATCTGGTGCACATGATCTTAAGATACTGTTCCAAGGTATAGAATTCCTCGGAAAGCAGGATCATATCATCCCCTGCATTGGCATAGCGTAAAAGCCTTGCAAGTTCATCGCAGGTATCGGAAGCTTCCTGCTTGTTGCCTTTGTAGACCAGTGCTCTGATCACATTCAGGGTATTCACGGTAAAATGTGCATTTATCTGTTTTTTCAGCAGATATTTCTCCGTTCTTTCTCTGATCAGTTCTATGGGCTCCACCATTTTGTTTTTTACATACAATGCAAAAAAAATGATTGCGAATACCAGAATAAGGATCGTGGCCGGAAGTGCGACCCTGAAATAGGAAGTCACACCTGCAAGACCTGTTCCGTGCGAATAGAGAAGTAATCCGAATCCTGAAAGTCCCACTTCCTTTTCATAGACTAATGAGGCTTTCTCCCTGATCATGTCCAAAGAAGCATGATCAAGAATCTTATCAGAACATAATATCCTGTCTCCGGAGTAGAGTATCACGCCTATATCCTCCGACTGGTTATATGTCCTAAGCATACTCCCGATCTTAGCCTCGTCTGATAAGAGCACAGAATAACCCAGTGTTTTTTGTCCTTCTTTTACAGCCTCATAGGTGCCTATGTAATTCTGATTGCCTGAACTGATGCTGATAACGCCCCCGGTTTTCCCACTTATCAAAAGAAACGCCCTGTTTAATGCCGTATTATCAACACTCCCACGAAGTCTGAAAAAACGTCCGTTTTCATCAAACACGACCACATTTTCGCTTCCCTGCATATATCCCGAAATACTGCTCTTTTCTTCAGAAAGGATAGAGCCTGCTTTATAAAAGGAATATGTATCTTCCTCTTTAAGCATGTTTATGATATCCTCGTTGCCGGCAAGCTCAATTGCGCTGTTTTCCATCATGAGAAGTTCTTCTTCTATGCCGTAAATGATTGCTTCGGAAGAAGATCTTGTCTGTTCTGCCAGATTCCTGTCTATCACAGACCGGGTCAAAATGTAAAAGAAAACCCAGATGAACACAAGGATGATCCCCAGTGCGCCTATGGCCATTATGAAGTTTTTGAGGATCTGCCCTTTTTTCATTGGTTACCTTTCTTCATCTGTTACCTTTCTTCACCGGTTACCCTTCAAAATATCCGTCCAGAACGAAACTCTCTTTTCTTTTTCATCAATCAATCTTTGCTGATCCGGAACTATCAGGTCGATTTCAGAAAGGGGAACCTCATTACCATCCGGGACATCTCTTCTTACAGACCAGGTTCCCGCTGTAGTGAATGGACTTAATCCTGCACCCTGTCCGTCCTTCTCTCCCAGGAGAAAGCGGATAAACAGCTTTGCTGAATTCTCATTTTTACAATTGTTTGTCATCATCACCGCATAGGATGTACGGCAACCGGAGAAGGGCGTAAGCTTGTAAACCGGAGCAAGGCAGTATCCGACATCGGCAAGGCGAAGCTTGCTTGAAACACACCATCCGAAATCAGCTTTGCCGTCATTCAAAGCCTCCGTAACCTCATCCGAGCTGTTGGTAAATATGATATTTACCGAAACCTTTTTCCAAAAATACTCAGCTGCGTTCTCCGTTCCTTCGAGCTTAAGTTTTTCTCCTGCGTATGCTGCGTATGCATCTTCTAATTCCCTGTTATGGTCAAGAGAGGAAGCGCAAAACGCATAGGTGGAAAAGCTTCTCAGGGGATTTGGCATATAGATCCTGCCTCTGTATTTTTCCTCCGTTAACTCCCAGATATTATCTATCGGACAGTCTTCATACACTTTCGTACTGTAGAAGAGTATCTCCGCTTCATTCAGGAAAGATACCATTCCGTCCGTAGCAGCCGCTTCCATATGGTTCCCTATATCTTCAGGAAGGAAAGGTACCACAATACCCGTATCAACAAGGCGTGACTTAAATTCTCCGCTGTTATCATTACAAAGCACAACATCACAAACAGGTGTGTCACTTTCGTTTCCTTTTTCCACTTCTTCGATGAGATTGGGACTTCTGAGATCCCTCACTTCGACAAAAAGACCGGGATACGTCTTTTCAAAGGCTTCCTTGGTATCAACTACTCTGGTTGAAACGGTATAGACTACCAAAGTATCTTCCTTAAGCGCCCTTTCATATAATTCTTCCGGGGTGCTATTATCTGTTATGATATTCATGTTTTTTGTCTCTGTACCGACCGTACCTCCGCACCCACTAAGGGCAAGAGCCATAATAAGTATCAGTACGACAATCCTTCCAGATATCTTTCCCATTCTTCGTCACTCCCTACATCCTTTTTACCGCGGATGAATTCCTCAAGTGCAGTATCTATATATTCGGACATTCTGTCATCGTATGGATGGAACCCGTTTACTTTCGGCAGATGATCCTCATAACTCATATATGCCCGCCCGTTAATGTATTCAAAGTCTGAATTTACACCGTTCCAGGTAACGCCCTCCAGATATTCCTCCGGCACATTCATGGGGCCTATCCCATTCAGGTGCTTATTCTGCGAGGTGTTCCAAATATATTTGATAGTGGTGATGGTTGACACTCCACCATATACGCTGACATCGCTTCCGTCGGAATAAGTCCAGTCAACCCCTTCTTCTCCGTATCTTGCGATCAGAGATGCTTCCGGTGTCATCATAAGAGAAAGCAATCTTTCCGCCTGCTCTTTTTTATCGCTTCTTTCCGTAATAATCGCTCCTATTTCGGGATCTTTCTGTACATATACTACGTTCTTTTCCCCGTCCGGGCCCTCAAGGGGCGGAACATGGATATATCTTGCCAGGATCTCGGGATTGCCCTGATAGATCACGTCAGATATGGATGAGGTCGTAAAGGCACCTACGATATCCTGATCACTGTTGCACATTTCCGTTAACTGCTTGAGGTTTCCGTCCCATATGCTATCATCCAGAAGACCTTCTCCATACAATTCGTGACAATATTCTATCCCGGCTCTGAATTCGTCCGTGGCGGCATAAAGAATATCTGCATCTTCGTTTATCCCATATCTGCTATGATAAGGATCATTATAAATATAGGAGTTTAAAAGGAATTCCGCAGGTGAAAGCGAGTATTCCTCATAAGATCCTGCCATGGGAATCTCATCCTTTATCCCGTTTCCGTTTGGATCCATCTCCTTAAATGCCGTGAGAACCGCTTTAAGCTCTTCTGTACTTTCGGGAATGGGCAAAGAAAGGGCTTTCAGCCAGTTGTAATTGATCCATAATATCTGGCCGGGACCGGAGCTTCTAGAGCTTCCGGTATTTTCGTAATACGACCTGTCGCCGCTTACGTAAACATTCCCAGAGGATACATAGTCCGAAAGCTCGTCCTGCGTGATCTTAAAATCCTCTCCGAACATCACGATATCAATGTCAGCATCGGACGAAAAAAGAGCATCAAGAAACCCGGTGCCGCTGCTTTGCCTGATGGTTATAATATCAATATCAAATCCCGTTTGCTCCTCAAGCCACTTAATATAGTAATTATTTTCGGGATCCTGAACATGTTCGGACTCCGGAATGGCAACAGAGAGCTTTTCTCTGCCTTCCCTCGAGGCACAACCGGCTAAGCAGATGACAACCAGACACACTATGCTTAAGATATATGTTAAGACCCTTATTGGTTTTCTTTTTCTCATACAGTGTCTATCGATTTTCCTTTGGTGAGTATCCATAATAGTTTTTGAAAGTCCTGTAGAAATGATGATAATCTGCATAACCCAGATCAAATGCAATCTCCTTTACGGATAAGGTTTTATCCGTTAACATTTCCTTTGCCCGGGTCATTCTCTTTTTCGTAATATAGATACTGAATGTGGTATCAAAGTGCTTTTTAAACAGCTGGCAAATATAGTTTTTGCTGAAGCCAAACTTATCTGCGATCTGCTCCAGACCTATTCTTTCTGTAAAGTGCTCATTTATATAGGTTACGATATCATTAAAGGTCGGATTCTCCGTAACAGCCTGTAAGCCCTCCTCCGGACGTTTTGCACTGATCTTCACATAGAGTTTTTCAAGAAGGATCCGAATCTCTTCGTCGTTTATGGGCTTTAAGATATAGTCATACCCCGACTGCTTAAAAAATGTACGCACATCGTCATATTCATCATACGCAGAAAGCATAACAAATTCACAGACGAGTCCCTTTTCTTTGATCCTCCTGATCATTTCATTGCCATCCATCTCCGGCATCCTGAGGTCACAGATACAAACATCCGGAAGAAGGCGGCTCACTTCCTCTATAGCCTTCAGCGGATCAGTGCACCGTCCTATGACCTCGAACCCGTTTTCCATCCATGGAACACGGCTTTCTAACTCCTCCAATATGATACTGTCATCATCCACAAGATATACTTTATACATTTCTACCACCGTATTTGTCATATCATCTGAAAATGCCTCATGGCATCCTCTATCGCCTTAATCTTTTCCTCGGGCGGAACACCCCGGCTGCTTACTGTCCGGTGACTTCGGCTTATTATAATTCTCACCCTCAATGATCCCGTGCTTCTGCTTAACCTGCGCGATATTTATTGATTTTACTGGGTTTCTGATGGATGTACCGCTGCGTATGTCACTCCTCATAAGGACAAAAACAATGGAAACCCGTTAAGTATTATTGAGCATAAATGCTAAATAATGTATAATCAGCCATGTAGCGATTGCCATCTAAATAACACAGCATTTACTTACATCTCCGGGCTAAGATCTGATACTGCGCCCTGCAAAAAGGATATTACCTATGAATTTAACTACCGAAAGATTCCCTTTTCCCTACCCCATCCACGCCGTGACCTTTGCGCCTTTCGTAAGAAAAGGTGTCATATTTTCGGAAGAGGCTAAAGAAAGCCTCCTTGCGCTCAGGGAAAGAACCGGTGCAAACTCCGTGATCATCGTTCCTGCGGGGCTTCAGGATACCGCCCAGAGCGAAACTATACAATTTGCAGAGGGCGAACTTATGGGGGATGAGGAACTGATCTCAATGATAGACTTCGCCCATGAAAAAGGACTTGCTGTTTTTTTGAAACCCACTGTCAATTGCAAAAACGGTACATGGCGAGCTCATATCAACTTTTTTGATGAGGATGTACCCTGCGAGCCCAAGTGGGGAAACTGGTTTAAGTCCTATTCCGCTTTTCAGTGCCACTATGCCCGTATCGCGGAAAAAAACGGCTGCGAAATGTTCATAGCCGGCTGTGAGATGGTAATGAGCGAGCGCCGTGAAAAAGAATGGCGTGCCACTATCAGCGACATACGGGAGCACTATACGGGTCCTGTATCCTACAATACCGATAAATACCAGGAGCATAATGTAAAATGGTGGGACGCGGTTGATATCATATCCTCAAGCGGATACTACCCTCGCGGCGACTGGGAAAACCAGCTCGACAGAATTGAAAAAGTTGTTAAAAAATTTAACAAACCCTTTTTCTTTGCGGAAACAGGATGTATGTCCACACACGGTTCCTCCGCTGTCCCCAATGACTGGTCTGTCAAGGGAGACATCGACAATGAGGAGCAGGCTGCATGGTATGAGGAAATGTTATCAGCCGTATCCGGAAGATCCTGGGTCGGCGGAACCGCCATCTGGTCCTGGGCTCCCTCTCTGTCAAGGGATTTTACCGGCGGAAAAGGATATGAAATCTACGGTAAACCAAGCGAAGCAATAGTTAAACAGTACTACAGCGGCTAACTAAAGAGACTTCCTTAAGCCAGACAGAACCTGTTTTAAGTTTTTACCGCCCTCTTTGTGAAAATGAGTAAGGAACCGTCGTTTATTATCTCCTGAAAGCATTCATTCAAATACAAAATAATCCGAGGATACTTCTCCTCCTTCCTTACCGAAAGTATAGCGTATGTACATACCGCACTTTACTCCGACCCAGCGCCCGGCCTTTGCCTCAAAATCAAGGACCGGGATAAAATTATGCCCATCAAGGCTGTAGGAAAGCGTAACTATTTCCCTTGGTATCGGGAAAATGTATTTTCCGGTGGAATCATTTTCAATTGAGGTAACGCTTGTTACCGAATATTTAAACCAGATATCAGTCCCCAATCCACAGGCCTTGAGATCTTGGACCACACATTTAACTTCATCCTTTGCAGAGGCAATTTCCCCGTTAAACACCTGCTCCCCAGAAATCTTTCGAAGACCGAATTTTCCATTTTCAAAATAAACCGACAGCGCCGCATATCTTACGCCCATATTTACTATTCCGGTCTCGTCCCCCTCCTTTAGCCCGGAAATATTCAGCTTCGTTACCGCCCTGAATTCCGGCATGGGCCATTTCTGTAAAAGGAGGTTGGGCTGGTCGGAAATGGAGGCCTCGGCTGGAATCGAATTTAAAATAACACTTGAATTTTTACTGTCAGTCCTTATCCATTCCCTGCGGTAATTGGCGTTCCACTGCCACTGGAGTCCAAGCAACTCCCCGTCAAAATCATCCGAAGTATCCGGAGCAAATATGGTTTGCCCCATGGCTCCTTCCGAATTATTATCCCCTTCTTTATCTGCCGGATCAGTCCCTCTTACCTTCGGCTTACTCCATGTTCCTACCGGCTTTCCGCAGATTTCTCCGGGCAGAGCCTTACCGATGACAGGCCAGTCATCCGCCCAGCGCAAAGGCTGTAAGTGTACTATTCTTCCGGCGGCATAAACATCCTGGAAATGTATAAACCAATCCTCACCCGCCGGGGTGTCCACCCACGCTCCCTGGTGGGGTCCGTTTACCGGTGTGTCCTTCTGCTCCATTACATTTCTGAATTCATAAGATCCATAAATATTTCTTGAGCGGAGCACAGTCTGCCAACCCTGTTTTACGCCGCCCGCAGGAGCAAAAATATAATACCACCCGTTACGCTTGTATAATTTCGGCCCCTCTATCGTCTCGTTTCCGTTGATATTTCCGTCAAAGACTCTGACCGGCTCTCCGATTATCCGGGTAAGATCATCCGATAATTCCACTATCTGCAATACGCTCTTAAACCCAATCCTGCTCCTTGCGAACGCATTTACCATATAGGCTTTCCCGTCGTCGTCTATAAAGGGACAGGGATCTATCCAGCCCGCCCCCTCAAACACCGGAACCGGCTCCGACCAATCCCCCCAAGGGTCTTTGGTCTTTATCATAAAGATCCCCTCGTCCGGCATCGGAAAGAATATTACGAACTCGCCGTTATAATACCTGATCGCAGGAGCCCATACGCCACAGCCGTGTCTCGGAAGCGCGTAACTCTCATAAGGGATATTCTGTAATCCGTAGCCTATGATCTCCCAGTTTACCAGATCCTTTGAGTGCAGTATCGGAAGTCCGGGGGTATTGCAGAAGCTGCTTGCTGTCATAAAAAAATCATCCCCGACTCTTATTGCATCGGGATCCGAGTAATCCGTATAAAGAATCGGATTTGTATAAGTTCCGTCGCCGTTATCGGCATACCAGTTTTCCATAATTCATCTTCCTGTAAGCTTTAGCTCATTACGCAGTTACATTGATTCTCTAAGCATAAATAGTTCAAAATATGGTTCAGGCCTCAGCCTTCCCGGACCGCCTCAGCCTGTATACGAGACTTATGATAAGCGGGATAACCATTACCGTCCAGACTATGGGCTCGGCGATAATGATTCCCCAGTATGCGAGCATGGGCGTAAGCAAAAATGCCACAAGTACCTTACCCGCAAGCTCAAGCCCGCTTGAAATTACAGGTGTTATATGATCTCCCATTCCCTGCAGTGAGTTCCTAAAGAGCGTGACCATCGCGGCGATGACATAAAATGAGGTGTCAAAGCGCTGGTACAAAACCGCATTATCTATTACTTCCTTTGTATCCACGGCTGTAATGGCCTTGATCAAAACAGGGCAGACGGTCCAGCTCACTATCTGGACCAGAGCGATCCAGATAACATTTATTATAAAAGCCGTCCGGATTCCCTCTTTTATTCTATCCATCCTGTTTGCGCCGTAGTTTTGTCCGCAAAATGTAGCCATCGTCGTTCCGAACACTCCGAAGGGAAGCATGAAAAGATTCGTAAGCTTTCTCGTACCGGTGTGGGCCACGATAATATTCGTTCCGAGCCTGTTTATGGCGGTCTGAAGTGACAGCGTTCCGAATGCAACGAGACTCGACATCAGTCCCATTGAAAAACCTCCGGATAAGAGCTGTCCGGTAAACTCCCTTGTAGGAAGGAGGTCTCCTGCCCTGAATCTGAATATCGGATACCTGACAAGCGCATACACAAAGCAGAGTATCGCGGCGAGAACCTGGGAGATAACCGTGGCAAAGGCCGCACCTGCGACACCGGTTTTCAGCCCTCCGACAAACAGAATATCGAGCCCCAAATTTAAAAGAGCAGATAAGATCAGAAAGAAAAGCGGCGTATACGCATCCCCGATTGCCCTTAGGCTCGAGGCG
The DNA here is from genome assembly GCA_017479285.1 of Lachnospiraceae bacterium. Classification (GTDB taxonomy): domain Bacteria; phylum Bacillota; class Clostridia; order Lachnospirales; family Lachnospiraceae; genus AC2028. The sequence continues at coordinate 66,930 of JAFVCL010000009.1, read as the reverse complement.
AGTACATTATAAATGCAGCTGAATACAAGTCCATAAATAACAATTGTTATATAGGCTGAAGCCTCGGCTTTATGGACATCCATCACATTGAGCCACTTAAAAAGTCCGTCCAGTCCCACAAGGCTTCCTGCCGTCAGTATAAGCGAAATGATTATTCCAAATTCCAGGGAAAGAGCAAAATTCTTTCTGACCTTATCCTCGGACTTTTGACCGAAAAACCTTGCCGTAAGGACGGCAAAGCCGTTTGACAGCCCAAAGACAAAGCTTACGATAAGGTCGCTTAAGGTACTTACGCTCCCCACAGCAGCGAGGGAATCCCTTCCGAGAAAGCTTCCTATTATTCTCGTATCCGCCAGATTATACGCAAGATTAAACAGATTTCCGATAAAAACCGGCAGAGCGAACTGCAATAACACCTTTAAAATTTTGCCCTTAGTAAGATCTTTCATACCTACAAACTGATTTTTCCTTCCAAGGCTGTCATATCCCTTAAGAACGATTGCCTGTGCCGTACATGTTCCCTTGCCCTTCACGGAATAATTACAGCTGTAATTAAATAAAGCGGTACTTTTATCCGGGAATCCCCATGCCCCAGGGTTATAAGAACAGGGACCCTGAACAGCCTCAGCCTGTCCGCCCTGAATATACCCTTCGGAACCGGAAAATCGGCAAGGCTTACAGCCTGCATCCAATGACATTCCCTTGTGAGAGTATAAGTAAAAAACTGCCTTCTGTAAAGAACTTCCTTTCGTTCCCCGCTCCAGAAGGGATGCTCCTCCGGAAGATCAAGACACAGGAATATCTTCCCGAGCCAGAAGGGAGACTCCGCGCAGGAATATCCCTGAACAAGGGGCTCAAACTGGCCGTAGAAGCCCATATTCGGTATGCCCTTAAAGTAAAAATCCTCCCTCGTAATAAACTGGAGCAGACTTCCTGAGGCCATCTTCCTTCCTTTCCTGTTCCTTGCGGGGATGCTGCATCACCGCGAACAGCGCTGCCTTAACTGTTTGCTTTTATAAACTCTATCACCTTTGAAACAGCTTTCTTTCCTCCTTCCGGGGTAAATCCGTGACCTTCTCCCGGAAGTACCTCAAGTTCAATGTTTTCGTAGGTCTCCACAGCCTTATCCATAGCTCCCGACGGAACTATCGGATCCTTGTCGCCGTATATTATAAGCACATTGCCCTTGTAAGTTCCGATATTGTCAAAGGTATAAAAATCGCGTATCGACACAAAGAAGTTTTTCCCAAGGGTCATCCCCCAGAAATCCGTCTCTTCCGGAATCTCCTCCGCCGTTTTAAAATTCCTTCTCCAATCATCGGGAATATTCAAAGCGGGGTAATACAGTACGAGAGCCCGTACCCTGTCCTTAAGCGCTTCGGCTGCAAGCGTGCTCACAAATCCGCCCTGGCTTCCGCCGAATAAAAACACCTTTGAGCCATCCACCATGGAAAGACTGCTGATATCCTCAAAAACAGCCAAAAGATCCGCCTTTTTAAATACCGTTAAGCACAACTCAGATCTTACGCCTTTTTAAACACATAGCAGCAGGTTATCTCTGCCTCGGGATCTCCGTTGTAGAGCTTAAGCTCGCTGCCGGAAAGAGTACCGGTATACCCTATCTCCCCGAAAAATTTCTCGGTAAGTTCAAAGGCTCCGCCTTCCACATTCCAGAAGGGAACCTTTATCTCAAGGTCATCGCGATAGCTCATACCTGTACCGTCGTCATTAAGAACAAGCTTGAATGCATCCTTGTCATTTTTCGCCGTATCGGGGTCGCCGACAAATTTTGAATACACAAGCTCGTAGGTTCCTGCGGCAGCCTTAAGTTCCTCGGATACCTCCCGTACCTCTTTGACAGTCTTCTTAACCTCTGTGGGAGTCTCCCCTATCTTTACGATCTGGTACTGGTCATTGATAATAAGCGTATTTCCGAGAACCTTGACCTCTTTCCAGGGATCGATAGCCTCCCCGAATACCTCACCGCGCTCTCCGCTGTCAACCTTGATAACTCCGCCTTCTTCCTTCCATGCCATCGGGCGAACCGTGAAATAATCATCCCCCTCTTTGAATACCTCACCCGAATTCAGGGCTTCATCAATTTCCTCCTGGGTAGTATCCGCAGGCACATTTAACTTGCAGAAAACATTAAGCTTACCGCCCTCATCAAATGTAAATGTCGATCCGTGCATCATCTTCTGATAATCATCATCCGGAAGCCGACCCAATTCCTCATTGGTCATCCACTTTGTCTCAAAGGTTTCCGTGTCAAGTCCTGCCATAGATACCAGTTCCCACATTCCCAAAATGTCCATTAAGCTTTTCCTCCTTTAAAATACCCTGCTGCCATACTCTCATTTCCGGATAGGCTTATCCTATATGAGTATATCATAAGCCTACCATTCTTTAATAGATTTATGCTATTATACATTTGTATTATTTTAAAAATTTCTGCTCCGGAAAGGAAACCGATATGTTTCAAAACAAAAGAAAATATATTTCCGATGATATTATGCAAGACCTGTCCGAGTACATAGCGTCTGTTTATGAAGCTGACTATGAGGATGAAGATGCCGGTAAAACTGCCGATGAGGATGGTTTTAAGCTTCTTAAGGCTCCCTCTGCACCCCGGACTCCGAAAGCTTCCAATTTAGCTTCTTCCGGGAGAAGCTCTATCCCCCGCCCTGCTGCGTTTTTCGCCGCCAGGTCCTGTGACAGCAGTCCCGCCTTTGATGAGGAAAATGAATTGTCCCCGGAGCTGTCCGAGCTTGTCAATTCGGTAGACGAGAGCTTTTCCGAAATGCTTCTTAGAAAGATTGACGAAAAGGGGATGAGCGACGCCGAGTGTTATAAAAAAGCAAATATCGATCGCAAGCTCTTCTCAAAAATTCGAAGCGATATGCATTACAGACCAAGTAAAAATACCGCCATATCCTTTGCGATAGCCTTGGAGCTTCCCCTTGAGGAGGCAAACGATATGCTTTCAAAGGCAGGCTTTGCCCTCTCCCACAGCAGCAAATCCGATATTATAATCGAGTATTTTATAAAAAACAGGGACTATGATTTTTTCAGGATAAATGAAGCCCTTTATTCCTTCGATCAGCCCCTGCTCGGCGTGTAAGGCCGCCTGTGCTTTCATCATGCACAAGGCACCTTGCTCTGTGTGAAGCTGCGGATAATTTTCCCTAAATTCAAATGTCGCCTGACGGGCGACCTTTCAAAAGCCTTCTTTGGTTAAAATGCAGACATAAGGTTAAACAACCGGAAACATTTTAAAAACGGAGGTAAATCATTATGGGAAACAACATTACCGAGCTTGTATTTATTCTTGACAGAAGCGGATCCATGGGAGGGCTTGAGAGCGACACTATAGGCGGCTTCAACGCACTTATAGAAAAGCAGAAAAAACAGGATGGTAAATGCTATGTATCAACTATCCTCTTTGACAATGTAAGCGAAGTGCTCCATGACCGCGTAGAGCTGTCCGAAGTAAGAAAAATGACCGATGACGACTACATAGTCAGAGGCTGTACAGCTCTCATCGATGCGATAGGAGGAGCGATAAAGCATATATCGAAGGTGCATAAATACATTCGTCCGGAGGATGTCCCCGAGCATGTCATGTTTGTGATAACCACGGACGGTCTCGAAAACGCCAGCAGAAAGTATTCCTCAAAGGAAGTTAAGAAAATGGTAAATAAAAAGAAAAAGTCCGGAGGGGAGTTTCTTTTTATCGGCGCCAATATCGACTCTGTGGAAACCGCGGGCAACTTCGGAATTGACGCAGACAGAGCAGTAAACTACCATGCCGACAAAAGGGGAACAAAAGTCCTCTATGAGACCGTATCAAAGGCTGTGGGCTGTATGCGGGCGTGCGCGCCGATACAGGAAGACTGGTGCGCCGAGATCAATGAGGACTACAACTCCAGAAGCTGAAGACCGGTTTATGCACTACTTAAGGATCCGCCTCATAACTATGCAATAATACATCCAGACTATGGCTTTTTCTCCGGGATTAAGTTATACTTTCTCTATGAATACGAATATATTTCAGATTACAATACCGGAACTGCGGTTTCCTTTATATTCTGTAATAGTTATGGGTGGGATCCTCGCCGGAGTTATTATGGCCTGTCTTATAATGTACAGGTCGGGTCTTAACCGTAATACCATCATTTACACAGCTCTTCTTTGTTTTGTGTGTATTACAACCTTCGGGCTTTTTCTTCCTACTGATCCCTTTGTTTATAATAAAAGCCTGGGATTTACCGGAGCAGGCGGCGCTCTCGGACTCCTTATCGGCGCCTTTATCTCGCTTTTTATACACAGGGATCACGAGAAGGAAATGTTCGCAGCCTGGGTTATATGCGCGCCGCTTATGTACGGACTCTCAAAGATAGCGTGCCATGTTACCGGATGTTGCAGCGGAATAGAATATCGCGGCTTTGCAAATATAAGCTATCACGGGGAGGACGGCAGATTTCCTGTTCAATTGTCCGAGTCGGTCATTTTTGTTATAATATTTATTGTCGGACTTATATATTTTATTAAAACAGGCAAAAGCCTTGTAACCTCGAGAATAGTTGTAGCTTTATCGGTTGTCGCAAAGTTCGGTATGGATTACCTTAGAGAATCCCACTACACATCCTCCGGTTTTATCTCAAACAATCAGGTCCTCGCCATTGTTTGTGGGATATTTGCCATTACGCTTACAGAGCTGACAGACAGAGTTTTGTTTAAGCCGGGGAAAGTCAAAAAGAATTAGACGGTATGCATAAATACACGGATCGGCACATAAATCTCAGACAGTAAACACAAAAAGGGAGAGAAAATGGATACTAATAACTATACACCTGTTGAAAACAATACGAGCAGCCCCTACACCCAAAGCGTGGGCGTGCAGCCTCAAACGCAGCCTGTGGTTCCACCGCAGCCGATGTACCAGCAGGGGCAGGTTCCTCCGCAGCAGATATCCCAGCAGGTGCAGATTCCCCCGCAGCAGATGTATCAGCAGGGGCAGATTCCCCCTCAGCCGATGTACCAGCAGGGCCAGATACCGCCGCAGTTTGTTCCTCCCTACGACCCGGAAAAAGAAAAGAAGGACAAAAAGCTCGAGCTTCTGCTCTGCTTTCTGTCCCTCGGACTATATGTTGGCGGTCCCCTTTTGATAGGTATCCCGGAGGCACTTCTGTCTTCGCTAAGTTCATCTGCCTTTGAAAGCAGTGCGGGCAATTTCCTTAGCCAGCTTTCCTCTTTTGTGGGAAGCGCGTCTTACATAGCCGCCTGGGTACTTATGATAATCGCAAGAGTAAAGTTTAAAAAGAGCGTTTTTGCAAAAGTTCTTATGTGGGTTTATATCGCTGTAATAATTCTTGCAACAGTTGCAGCAATTATATTTATCATTTCATGCATTGAAACCATAAGGAGCTGTTCTTAAAGGGAATAAAATCTCCGGGATTGGCCGGTCTTTCACAGAGCGGTTTTTCCATCCAGACCATACTGTACCATTTTCCGAATTTATAACCGCAGTGTGTGAATGTACCGGCTAACCCGTAACCCATTTTTTTATGAAAGCGTATACTCGCATCTGTGAGATTTTCATCATTTTCTCTCTCGGTTGATGCTATACACGCGTAGCAGACATAGACATTCTGCTTCTTTAACAGCTCCTCAAGTTTCTCATACAAAGCTCTTCCGATTCCCCTTTCCTTATAACCATCGGTTATATATATGGATACCTCCGCGCTGTGGTCGTATGCCGCCCTTTCATGAAAATGTCCCGCATACGCATACCCTTCTATCTCTCCGTCTATAACGGCGACAAGGTATGGATATTCCTTAAGCTTCCCTTCTATCCTTGACCTCATCTCTGTAATATCCGGAACCTCGGTCTCAAAGGTTATTGCTGTTTTTTCCACATAGGGAGCATATATTTCGAGAATCCTTGCTGCGTCCTCCAAAGTGGCTGTCCTTATCTCCATTTTCCTTACCCTTTTAATCGCTGTATTATGTCTGCTCTTAAACTCTCTGAATGATAGTAATATCTATAACCGCAATCTGCGGTATATTTTATTTTAAATGGCAAGCTTTCTTTCCATCATCTCTTTTATTCTGTCGCAGTACATCCCGACTTCCTTTACATTCTCGCACCTTGTAAGTTTGCTGACCTTTCCGTTTTCGTAATATACGCGCTTTGTGACGGTTCCCGCGCCGACGGCAAGAATGGACTGAAGCTCCTCCATTATAAGGATATTGTAGATGCCCTCCTTGCCCGGAGCCGCAAATCCCACATTCTCAAGATTTCCGCTCATGTTTTTCTGGCGGTAAAGATAGTACGGAACAAGCCCAAGCTCCTCTGCGCCCTTTGCGGCGATATCCATGACCGCATCCGAATTTCTTATGGTTTCCTTTCCGTTGTCTATTATCCACTGCGCAAGCTTTGACGCTCTCTTTATCGCAAGGGAATGGACCGTAAGGGAATCCGGCTTAAGCTGCTTTACCATCCTTATTGTGTTTTCGACCTCGGCAGCTCCCTCCCCGGGAAGTCCGAGGATTATGTCCATATTGATATTATCAAAACCGAGACTTCTGGCGACGGGCCATACCTCAAGCAACCTGGCAACGCTCGCCTTTCGTCCGATAAAATCCAGGGTCTCCTGGTTAAAGGTCTGGGGATTTATGGATATTCTCGTTATTCCGTATGACTTTATTACTCTAAGCTTTTCTTCGGTTATCGAATCAGCCCTTCCCGCCTCCACGGTATACTCACGAAGCAAGGCGGTATCAAACAGCTGCGCCACCCTTCCCAGCAGCCTGTCAAGCTGCTCCGGGGAAAGTGTTGTCGGCGTTCCGCCCCCGATGTAAATCGTATCAAGAATCTTCCCCCTCATCTTTTCAGCCACAAATTCAAGCTCGCTGATAAGTGCATCAAGGTATCTGTCAACCTCTTTCCTGTAAGCACCTATCGGATATGAGGTAAAAGAACAGTAAAGGCAGGTTGAGGGGCAAAAAGGAATACCAATATACAGACTGTAACCATCGGTTAGATGAAGATTCTTTAAAAGCTCTCTTTCTCTCTTTGCTATATCCAGCGCAAGTTCAGCCTTGTAGCGTGAGGTCTTTCGTTCGTTTATATAGTAATCAACTATATCCTCATCGCTCCTTCCCTCCTCAAGACGGCTGTATGCAAGCTTTGTCGGACGGACGCCGTTTAAAGTTCCCCAGGGCAGAGTCCTTCCGGTTTTCTTAACAAGCTCGTCGTAGAGCCAGTTTCCGAAGCCCTCCTTTAAGTCCGCGCCCAGTCCCCCCGGGTATCTTAAAATATCATACTCCCGCCCGGAGCCTATGTATCCCTTTTCATCCGAACCGGCATCCCTTTCCCCCGCGCCTGTTATATTTTCGTAAGTACATACCTCTGCTTCCGCGGACGTACCCACATACCTCTTTAACTTCACCTCCGCGGGAGCATTCTCACCCTCCCCGAAATTAAGCTCAGCAAAAAAGCCGATCTTCTCGGCTTCTTCTGAAATCTGCTCCCTGCACCCCGGAAACACAAGCTGCCAGCTGCTTTCCGGATAAAAGGACTGAAAAAGTGCAAGGATGTCATACCCGTATTTTTCATGATTGATCTTTATATAATTAACCATTTATATTTTACCGTATTTGGGAAGCTCCCCGTATTACCAGATATCACCATCGGTTACAAAAGGATTGTACTTTTTCTCGTGTCCGATAGTCGTTTCATCCCCGTGACCGGGATATACCTTCGTATCCTCCGGCAGACAAAGCAGCCTCTCCCTTATGGATCTTCCTATCTCCGCACCGCTTCCGGTGGGCAGATCCGTCCTTCCGACGGACTCCTGAAAAAGTGTGTCCCCGGAGACCAGCATTCCCGCTTCCTCAATATAAAAACAACAGCTTCCCGCAGTATGCCCGGGGGTTGCGATAACCTTAAACCTTATGCCTGCAAGCTCTATCTCCTCGCCGTCGGATAAATATCTGTTAACCTTTACAGTCGCCGGTCTTCCGGACTGGGCGGAAACATTGAGCGTACTGTCCTCCAATAGAGCCTGCTCCCTGTCCAGCGCGTATATCTTAAGGCTCGCGGCGCTCCTTAGCTCACTCGCCCCCCAGATATGATCGAAATGGCCATGTGTAAGAAGCAGCGCGACAGGCTCAAATCCGTTTTTCCTTAAAGTCTCCGCAATCTGCTTTCCCTTGTCCGGAGCGTCGATAACGACGCACTCCTGCCTGCCCTCACGATATAAAAAATAACAGTTCGTCCCGGCAACACCGATCACCATCCGGCCTATTTTTATCTCTGACATATAGTCTCCCTGTATATAAATACCCTTTTATCTTTTCCTGAAATACCGGATCCCGGTTATCCGATAGCCCTCTCGATATCTACTATACCTTCGATTCCTCTTATCTTTTCGATTATTCTCTCGAGCTCTTCTTTTCCGCTTATCTCAAAGGAGGTCTGCATGGTCGCAACACCCTGTTTATTGGTCTTGGTGTTCATGGACATTATGTTGATATTCTTCTCGGTAAGCGCTCTTGAAACATCCGCAAGAAGCCCTGCCCTGTCGTTTGCGTATATCTTTATATCGGCGACATATTTCTCGGAGCCCTTTTCATCCGGTGCCTGCCACTCAGCGTCTATAAGTCTTACTCTGTCGTACTCCGGAAGGCTGAGTATATTAACGCAGTCCGTACGATGGATTGAAATGCCTCGTCCTCTTGTAACAAAGCCCACAATCTCGTCACCGGGTACTGGTGAACAGCACTTTGAAAACCTCACTGAAAGATCGGTCACACCCTTTACAACGATGCCGCCCTTTCCCTTCATCCTTGCTTTGCCGGCCAGGGCCGCAGCGTTCCCGGCGATCGATTCGAGTATCTCCTCCTTGGTAAGTACCTGTGGATGATCGGCTTCGTAGAGCTCCTTTATCTTGTTGATAACCTGCCCGTCCTTAAGCGCGCCGTGTCCCACCGCGGCAAGTACACCTTCCCAATCGTGAAGTCCGTACTTTCTTACAAGTTCATCCTGATATGCGGGAGTAAGAATCGCGTAAAGATCTATTCCCTTTGATTTACAATAGCTTAATAAATACTCTTTTCCCTTTGCGACATTGACATCCTTTGATTCACTTCTGAACCACTGGTTTATCTTGTTCTTCGCCTGGGTGCTCTTTACAAGGCTCAGCCAGTCGCGGCTGGGACCCTTGGTATTCTGTGAGGTAATTATCTCGATCCGGTCACCGTTCTTTATGCGGTAATCGATGGGAACAAGCTTTCCGTTTACCCTTGCGCCGACCATTCTGTTTCCGACGGCGCTGTGGATACTGTAGGCAAAATCTATCGGACAGGAACCCGCCGGGAGATTCTTCACCTCTCCGCTGGGTGTAAAGCAGTAAACATTGTCCGCGAAAAGGTCCAGATCGTTCTTTAAGAGATTCAAAAACTCCCTGTTATCGGACATATCCCTCTGCCATTCAAGGATCTGCCGAAGCCATGAAAGCTTCTCCTCCTCCCCGTGAACCCCTCCGGTTCCGGCTGAGGTCTCTTTATATTTCCAATGCGCGGCAATACCGTACTCGGCAGCCTTGTGCATCTCGAAGGTTCTTATCTGTATCTCAAAGGGCTGTCCGCTGGAGCCGATAAGGGTCGTATGGAGGGACTGGTACATATTCGGCTTCGGCATCGCGATATAATCCTTGAAGCGCCCGGGGATGGGCTTGTACATCTCGTGTATGACTCCCAGCGCCGCATAGCAGTCCTTCACGGTATCGACGATTATCCTGACCGCGAAGAGATCGTATATCTGGTCAAGTGTTTTATTCTGGTTCTTCATCTTTTTGTAGATGGAGAAAAAGTGTTTGACCCTGCCGTCCACCTTTGCCTTTATGCCCGCGTTTGAGATATGCTCGCTGACCTCGGCCACGATACTCGCGATATATTTCTCCCTATCGCTCTTTCCCATCTCAATCTTTTCCGAAAGCTCTTTAAAGGCCTCGGGATCAAGATACATAAGCGAAAGGTCATCCAGCTCAACCTTTATCTTGCTAATGCCAAGTCTCTGTGCGATGGGGCAGTATATTTCCTGGGTCTCCCGGGCAATGCGAAGCTGGCTCTCCGGCTTTTGGTACTGCAAAGTGCGCATATTGTGGAGCCTGTCCGCAAGCTTTATCATGATGACCCTTATGTCCTTAGCCATGGCAAGGAACATCTTGCGCAGGTTCTCCGCCTGCATCTCTATCTTTGCGTCCGACTGGTCTATGGATGTGGAGAGCGGCAGTTTTTCGAGCTTGGTAACGCCATCCACAAGTATTGCCACATCCTGTCCGAACTCTCTCTCAAGGTCCGCCTCGGTCATAACGGTATCCTCGACAACATCGTGTAAAAGGCCTGCCGCTATGGTCTCCTTATCCATCTCCAGCTCCGCAAGGATTATTGCCACATTTAAGGGGTGGATGATATAAGGCTCTCCGGACTTTCTTATCTGTCCCTCATGTGCCTTGCCCGCGACCTTATAGGCCTTCTCTATCATAGAGATATCATCGCTGGGATGGTATTTTTGCACAGCACTTATAAGCTGCCTGTACAGCTCATCCGGTGATACAAAATCGTCATATTTAGTTATATGGCTGGTGTCAATCGCAGCACTGCTGACTATTTTTTCCTCACCCATAACCTTCACCTGCGCAAACCTAAAAGAACGCTTATCATAAACAAAACGCGTCCCTGTTTCTCAAAAAACTAAATGACTGATCTACTTTCCCTCGTAGGTAATCGCGGCATCAAGCCTGTATCCGGAAATCTTTTCCCGTCCCTTAAGGCCTGCCAGCTCAATAAGGACAACGACTCCGACAACCTCTCCGCCGAGCTTTTCCACAAGGTTTATCATGGCTTTTGTCGTTCCGCCGGTAGCGATAAGGTCGTCCACAAGAAGCACCTTCTGACCGGGCTTAATACTGTTTTTGTGTATCTCTATCGTGGCGCTTCCGTACTCAAGATCATAGGATTCCTCTATCGTCTCGCAGGGAAGCTTGCCCTTTTTTCTTATGAGATGGAAGGGCTTGTGCATATTGTAAGCGATAGGGGCACCGAAAATGAATCCTCTTGACTCGGCGCCGACAATGGCATCGATCTCAAGGTCTTTTACAAGCTCCTGCATCGAATCGATGGCAAGCTTAAAGCCCTCCGCATCCTCAAGAACACTGGTAACATCCCTGAAGATTATACCCGGCTCGGGGAAATCCGGTATACTTCTTATGTATTCATCAAGCTTTTTCATCGCTGCTCTCCACCTCCGTAAATGTAGTCTCCACAGTTTCATCATCCGCACGATTATTGATACTGCGGTTGTAATAAAGTGTAAAAATAAGATCTGTTACGGCACTGAAAACAAGACCTATGCCGATGATCATCATAATAACATCCGCCCATGAAGCCGGGTTTATTATCATAAGGACTCCCAGCACAATGTTCAGTACCGCGGCGATAAAGGTGGGCAGCCATCCCGGAAGCCCAAGCTTTGCCATATTGACCATCTGCTGGAGTTTTGCGGCACCGCTTATAACTATCATTATACCGAGAATAAACGGAATCATGGTTATGATCTCCTCGGAGTGGATAAGCATCACTATACCGAGGGCGATCAGACCGAATCCTATCAGCATATCATTCCGGAGAATGTTTTTTCTTGCGTCTCTTGCTATAAACGCGATTATAAGGATCGCGCCGACCACGATAAAGCCGATTCCGACGATAAGACCAAGGAATCTAAGCAGCTCGTCCTTTGCAACTATGCAGGCAACTCCGAGGACAAGATACAGAATTGGTAACAACAGCATACCGGGCTTAAATGTCTTTTTCACTTTGGAAACACCTCTTTTTCACAGACTTTAAAAAATCCTAAAACTGTAAAAGGGCTGACCCGGTTATGGGAAAGCCCTCGTTATCATTACTTTTTTCCGCAGCACTTTTTGTACTTTTTGCCGCTTCCGCAAGGGCATGGATCGTTGGGATATATTTTAGGCTCCTTTACGATCGTGGTGGATGATTTCTGCTCCTTGTAAAGCGCCTTTCTCTCCTCCTCGGAAAAGATCGGCTCCCACTCGGGAAGGTTGTAAAGCCAATCCGCATCGGCACCTACCATGTTCTTATAAAGGAGAGCCTTATCGAAGCCAAGCTGGACCTCGGTGTCCTCCTCCATCTCCTCGATGGGGTTCTTTTCCTTAAGGCTGTCATTTATACCGTCAAGAAATCCCGTCATTGTCATTATTGTAACGCCGTACTTTTCGGCAAGTTCCTTTACGGAGCCCTTAACTACCTCGTCGGGATTCGCAAGGAGCTGGGAATAGATCTCCTTCTCGTCCTGAAAATACTTTGTCCAGAGAGCCTGAAGCTTCTGCTGGTCAATATTCTCGTTGTAAGCTACTTTGCGCCATTCTTCCAAAAGTGCCATATTTTAAAACCACCTTTTAATAAATTTTAAGTTTAATTGTTCGCGGATTACCCACAAACACAACATATAGTATATAACATATTAAGGATTAAAACAAGTATAAGGTTTTTGTGCATCTCGTACATTTGACATTCCATATATTGTTAAATATCACGGTTGACGGATAATTTTAAAAAATATATCATTTCGACTATGCCACTTCGGCTGCGGGGCGCTCGCCCCGGGTCCCCGATTATTCGCGGGACCGGCTACTCATTTTTTTACGGAAAAACGCGAAACCTTTTCTGTATATGCCTGTACTTTTATACGTTTTTTACGGTTTAATGGTGATTTTTTAACGGAGGGGTAATGGACATAAATCACGAAAAAAAATTCATAGAGCTTTTATGCGGGATAAAGGGTCTTAACGGCAGGACCGGGATGGAACTTATAAACCGCTTCGGATGCGCATCCGCGGTATTGGGAGCGGAGGAAGCCCTTTTAAAAAATCTCCTTCCTCCCTCCCTTGTAAGGGCTGTTCTTGACCTGTCGGAACGCGCTCCGAAAAACAGTGGTCCTGAGTCAGGAAAAGAAAAAATAAGCTTTGTGAGCTTTTTCGAGGAGTCCTACCCCCGGCGGCTGAAGGAAATCCCCGATGCTCCCCTTGGAATATGGTATATAGGGAACCTCCCACAAAGCAATACGCCGTCTGTCGCGGTAATAGGCGCAAGGCAGTGTTCCGCTTACGGAGAACATATCGCGAGAACCCTCGGAGAATACCTTGGAAAGATGGGTGTAAATGTGATAAGCGGAATGGCCATCGGCATCGACGGTATAAGCCAGTCGGCTGCTCTTCAGAGCGGAGGAAGCTCCTACGCCGTCCTTGGATGCGGAGCAGATATCTGCTACCCGGCTTCAAATCGCGGGCTCTACGAAAAGCTGCCGGAAAAGGGCGGTATAATCTCCTCCTACGCCCCGGGCGAGCCTGCCCTTCCCGCTAATTTTCCCCCGAGAAACCGCATAGTAAGCGGACTTAGCGATGCCGTTGTCGTAATCGAGGCAAGGCAGAGGAGCGGGACTCTTATAACCGTCGATATGGCGCTGGAGCAGGGCCGGGAGGTTTTTGCAGTTCCCGGCCGCATAACGGACAGACTGAGCGACGGATGTAACGCCCTTATCGGGCAGGGAGCAAATGTATTTCTCTCCCCAGAAATATTCATCGGGGAGCTGCAGGAGATCTGTGCCGCAAAAGCCTCTGCCGGAGCCTATGAAAGCAGAGGCAGCATAATCCCCCATACCCGGTTTTCAAAGGAGCTCCAAAAGCTCCATAAAAACTTTTCCGGAGATGAAACCGCTAAGCCCGGTCTTACCGGGGATGAAAAAAAGGTATGGGAAAAGGTAACACTCACTCCCCGGACGATAGACGAAATATGTATGCAGCTTGCCGATATGGATTATACTACCGTCTCGCTTATCCTTATGCAGCTTCTTATCAGCGGTCATATCCGTCAGGTCAGTCAGGGGTGTTATATACGAAATTAGGAAAGAGGTAATTATGTACAGCAGGATTATTTCAGCAGCTCTTATCGGCGTCGGGGCAACAATGGTAAATGTGGAGGTGGATGTATCCTCCGGTCTTCCCTCATTTTCCATGGTCGGATGTCCGGGGAACGAAGTAAGAGAATCCAAAGAGCGCGTTATCTCGGCACTCAAAAACACGGGACTGTCGGTCCCCATCGCAAAAATAACGGTCAATCTCTCACCCGCGGATTTGCATAAAGAAGGAACCGCATACGACCTTCCCGTTGCCATCGGACTTCTTACCGCCTCCGGAGCCATCCCGGTCTCCTGCGCCGATGGGATACTCTTTATCGGCGAGCTTGGGCTTAACGGCGAGATCAAGCCTGTCCGTGGCGTACTTCCCATTGTAAGCAGCGCAGCAAAAAGCGGCATTAAGGAATGCATCGTTCCCGCGGAAAATGCTTCCGAGGGTGCAGTCATACCCGGTATAAATGTCCGGGGCGCTTCGGACATTCTTACGCTCACAAAATATCTCAGGGATAAAAACAGTGCTCCCATACCCGTTCAGACGATTGATATTAACGCTCTATTTAACGCGCCGGAAAACAGTATTGATGAGCAGCCGGACTTTTGTGATGTCTCCGGCCAGGAAACCGCCAAAAGAGCATCCATGATCTCCGCCGCAGGGTTTCACAGTATGCTTATGACAGGACCTCCGGGAGTCGGAAAATCCCTTATCGCTAAAAGGATACCCTCCATCCTGCCACCCCTGTCGCTGGAGGAAAGCCTTGAGGTCACCGCTATCCACAGCGTCGCCGGAAAACTCCCCAAGGATAGTCCGCTGATAACCTCAAGACATATCGAGGCTCCCCACCATTCAATTACAAGAGCCGCGCTTTTAGGCGGCGGAAAAACCCCAAAGCCCGGAGCCGTCTCCCTCGCCCACAGATCCGTACTTTTTCTTGATGAATTTACGGAGTTTGACAGAAACAACATAGACAGCCTCCGACAGCCTCTTGAGGATCATGCCGTAAACATATCAAGGGCAAACTATGTGGTAAGCTATCCTTCCGATTTTCTGCTTATCTGTGCCATGAATCCCTGTCCCTGCGGATATTATCCGGACAGAAACAGGTGCCGCTGCACGGAGCCTGTGATACAGAAATATCTCAAGAAAATATCGGGTCCCATACTTGACAGGATCGATCTGTGCGTCGAGATGAGCCGCGTACCCCTTAAGGATATAAAAGCAAGCTCCTCCGGGCTTACAAGCTCCGAAATGCGAGACAGAGTCGCAGCAGCAAGAGAAATACAAAAAAAACGATATGCAGGTACTGCATACCGTTTTAATTCTGAAATAAGCGGAACCGATATTGAGAAATACTGCTTAACGGATAAAAGCGTTAAAGAGTTCACCGAAAACCTGTATGACAAACTCTCCTTAAGCCTTCGTTCCTACCACCGTATCCTGCGCGTCGCAAGGACCATTGCCGATCTTGAAGGCTCCGGTCTCATACTGCAAAAGCACATTCTGGAAGCAGTATCCTTCCGTCCGAACTTTGATTACTGGAAAGGATTATAGTTTCATCTCCATAGCATCGGGATCCTGCGCGAAGTTTACGGCCTGCTCCCTGTCGATCCTGCCGTCGAAGTAAAGTGCCTGGATTGCTTCGTCCATGGTAATCATACCCATCTTCCTGTTTGTCTGCATTACGGAAGCGAGCTGGTGGGATTTACCTTCACGAATAAGGTTTCTTACGGCGTGGTTTGCGTGCATTACCTCGAATGCGGCTACACGGCCCTTGCCGTCCGCTGTGGGGATAAGCTGCTGGGATACAACCGCCTCAAGCACATTTGCAAGCTGAACCCTGATCTGCTGCTGCTGGTGGGGCGGGAATACATCGATAACACGGTCTACGGTGCTTGCCGCTCCGATGGTGTGGAGTGTTGAAAGCACAAGGTGACCGGTCTCGGCTGCGGTTATGGCAACGCTTATGGTCTCAAAGTCTCTCATCTCTCCCACGAGAATAACATCGGGGTCCTCACGGAGAGCCGCGCGAAGGGCATTCGCATAGTTGTTGGAGTCAAGACCTATCTCTCTCTGGTTTACCATGGACATCTTATGCTGATGAAGATACTCGATGGGATCCTCAAGAGTAATAACATGGGCGTCACGGAAATTATTTATCTTGTCGATTATAGCTGCAAGAGTCGTGGATTTACCGCTTCCGGTGGGTCCGGTAACAAGGATGAGTCCGCGCTTTCTCTGGTACAACTCTACCACCGAGGGAGGAAGTCCCAGTGACTCGGGCGAAGGAACTACGGTGCCTACAAGACGGAACGCAAGGCTGGCAGAGCCTCTCTGCTTGTAAATGTTTACACGGTATCTTCCCACATTCGGGATTGAGAATGACATATCAAACTCACCGCGCTCCTCAAACTTTGCACGCTGCGCGTCCGTCGTTATATTAAGGACAACGTCAAGCGTATCTGCGGGAAGCATTCTCTGATACTCATCCATTGTTATCAGATTTCCGTTTACACGCATTTTCGGCGGAATACCAACCGTGATGTGAACATCACTGGCTCCCGCTTCCTTGGCTTTCTTTAAGACTTCTTCGATATCAAGCATTGCCTGAACCCCCTGTGAAATTTTTTAATGAATCTGTATCCATTATGTATCTGTTATCAAGCGTCTTCATAATATCCTTAACATAGATATCATTATTTGCCTTCAGTGAAAGATCAAGTATGGAATTGTCCTTGAAGGAAAGAACGGTGGGCTGAAGGATATTAAACACATTCTCAACGAGGACGAGAGCCTTCTCTCCGGTGCTGAGCTCTACGCTGACTCCGGGGAACAAAATATTAATGGAGGCTATAAGCGCTTTGACAACCTCCTCGTCGTAAACCTCCGGATGGTCGATGAACTCCTTTATAGCCTTAACCTCAGACTCGCTCTCACCGCTGAGGTTCATGGCGGTCTTTTCATCGTACACATTCGCTATATGGAGTATCTTTGCGCCGGTCACCATCTTCTCGATGGACAATGAGGATTCCTTGCCCTCCTCATAATCCATCTGTTTTTTGATCGCCTGTGTACAGATCCTCTTTATGGCAGAACCATCGGTGGCAAAACTCTCCTCTATGACATCATAAACTCCCAGTGTTTCGACAAAAAGAGCGTGACGAAGCTCCGAATTTCCGCTGTTATCATATATCTCGCTGTTCTTGGATTTAACTCTGCCTATGTCATGCACAAGAGCCGCAAAAATAAGTCTTTGCTGGTCTTCTCTCGGTAAATTTAAAACATGCGACATGAGCGCGCAGAGCATAGCCACATTAAGCGCATGTCTCGCAACGAAATCATCACGGCTCCGCAGATTCTGGTAAAAATTGATCTTACCGTCCATGTGTCCGTAATTTCTTATTATCTGGGTCGCAATATTGAGAATATTCTTCGTATGCCTTGTAGAAAGTATCCTTTCAAGCTCATCCTGTATTCCCGCAACCGTCATTATCTGGAAACGCTCAAACTCCTTGTCCTCCTCTGACATGGGCGGAAGAGGCTCGGCAGGCTCAAGGATATATATGCCGAGAAGTCCGAAATTCTTTACACTTTCGATTGCCTGCTGGGATAACTGTGAATCGCGCTCAAACAATAGAACACCGTTCTTGGAATAGATCGGTCTGGCAAGTCTCATGCCGGTTTTTAGATTTTCCATTCTGACAAATTTCATGCGCTCTCTCCGATCTAGTCATTTCCATATTGTAAATAAAGATAAAATACATAGATTATTATAATATAGGTGTATAAACAAAATCAAGAATATATTTACGCACCGGCTTCACACAAAGTCCGCGAACACATAGTTTGCCACATCCTGCCCTCTTCGTGATAATCTCAGCCTTTTTCCCTCTTTTAAAAGAAGCCCTTCTTTAGTATGCTTATCTATCTCCGCTCCGTATACATCCTTAATATCAAGCCCGAATCTTATCCTGAATTCATCACAGTCAATACCGTCCGTCATCCTTAGACCCAGGAACATAAACTCCGACATCTTATCTTCAAGGCTTAATACTTCCTTTTCTTCGAGTGGTCTTTCCTGATAAATACCGGGCTGTCCCCAGAATCCAAGATATTCCGCCATATTCCTTGTATTTGTAAACCGCTCATCCCCAAAATAAGATGCTGCCCCCAGCCCGAAACCGAGATACTGCTTTCCCGTCCAGTATCCGGTATTATGTCTGCACTCATATCCGGGCAGGGCAAGATTGGAAAGCTCGTAAAGTCTGTATCCGTTTTTTTCAAGGGTATCTATAACCTGCCAGTGCATGAGCCTTTCCGTATCCTCGGAAGGCAGCTTAAGCTCCCCCCTCTCGTTCATGTCGTAAAACATCGTCCCCGGCTCTATTATCAGACTGTACGCGGAAATATGCTCCGGTCTTGGGTCAAGGTGGAGTATCTTTTCAATCGTCTCCGCCAGGGATACCGTGCTCTGTCCCGGAATGGCCGTCATGATATCCACATTTATATTGTCAAAGCCCGCAGATACCGCCGCGTCGTATGTCTCCTTAAACCTCCCGAAATCGTGTATCCTCCCGAGGCTTTTCAATTCCCCTTCAACCGCGCTCTGAAGTCCGATGCTCAGCCTGTTAAAGCCCGCATTCCTGAGCAATATAAGATCCTTTTCCGTAACCGTTCCCGGGTTACATTCTGCCGTGATCTCCGCGTCCTTTGAAAAGACAAAGGCTTCCTTTACGCGTCTTAAAAGCTCCGCGAGTCCTTTTCCTCCGATAACCGTCGGTGTTCCGCCTCCGGCAAAAAAAGAAGTGACGCAAAGACCCTCTCCGGACCTGTGCGCCACATTAAACTTTTCATATCTTTTGCCTGAAAGTCCGATCTCGTTATACAGCGCTGAAATGTATTCGTTTCTTGCATTCTCATCCGAAGGGAATGAAAGAAAATCACAATAATTGCACTTCCTTACGCAAAAGGGGATATGAACATAAATTTCAAGCTCAGACCTTGTCTGCATATTTAATACGATATATTCTCCTTAAAGCATCATTTATCCGCTCCTCCGAGATAACGCCGTCTCCGACTGCGGATATGATCGCGTTATAGGCAGTCTCAAAATCGGTGGGATTGTAAAGCATATCACAACCTGCCTTAAGAGCGTTCACTGCCGCATCCTCAACCGTGTAATAATCACCTATCGCCACATCCCCAAGATTACCGGAAAGAATAACTCCGTCAAATCCAAGCTCATTTCTGAGGATTCCGGTAACAATAGCTTCGGAAAGTGTTGCGGGCTGGCTGTCATCAAATGCAGCTACAACAGCGTTGCTCATCATTATCATCTTCGTACCGTTTTGGATACATGCCTCGTATACCAGAAAATCGCCTTTTCTGTACTCCTCTTCCGTCTTGTTTATAACGGTTCTTCCAAATTCGGGATTTGCCCCGGCGTAGCCCTGTCCGGGGAAATACTTAAGACATGCCGTAACCCCCGCGGATTCAAGACCATCCTCCATGGAGCTTACATATCCGAGGACATTACCCGCATCGCTTCCATAGGTTCGTCCGTCAAGGCTCTCCGGCGCATCGCTGGAAAGATCCGCAATCGGTGCAAGATCAAGATTAAGTCCCAGGGCTTTTAAAGCCGTACCGATAGTACTTCCGACATTGTAGGCATTTGCCACATCGTTTGTCTCGGCAACCTCCGAAGCCCTCAGCGCAGTCTCATAGAAATCAACCTTTGCAACGGGACTGGCGTTGTTTCCGCCCTCCTCCGCGATAGCAAGGAAGGTTGTATCATCCACCATGGTAAGAGTTCCTGCCATCATATCCCTGAACTGGTCATGGCTCGTAACATTCTTTGCCGCATAAACTATACCGCCGACCTTGTAATTCTCAAGGGCCGCTCTGGTTCCGTCACCTGCCACGGTAGCAAGCGTAACCTTTGTCAGAGCCTCGGGCGAAGTCATTATGATACCGGAAACCTTATCCTCAAGACTCATTGAAGCGATCAGTCCGTCAACATATTCATCAAGGGCATTAACAGGCTCCTCAGTTATAACAGGCTCAAGTATCTCGGGGAGTTCCTCAACGCTTGGAGCCTCAGTGACAGGTTCCTCGGTTATAACAGGCTCCAATTCTTCTTCCTCGCCAACGAGTTCCTCTATCTGCTCCTGTTGTTCCTCAGTGATGACAGGTTCTTCAGCTTTCTTTGAGAACACTCCCCCATCTATTAAAAAATGCTTTACCAGAAATGCTCCGCCCCCGCAGATAATCGCAAGGAAAGCAAATATCACCACATAAGAAATGATCTGATTTCTTATCCTCCTTGCATGTCTGGCAGCTCTCTTCTCATCATACTCTCTGCTCTTTTCAATGCTCTCCGAACGCTCTTTAAAGCTCTTTTTCGCATTTTCCTTCTGCTGTTTTTGAGCCTTCTCAAACTCCTCCCGCGCCTCCTCGGAATACTTCGATTCTCTCGGTTCCTCGCCCTCCTCCGGAGCAGCTTTACTCTCGCTGTCCCCCTTTGTCGCGGCGTCGATTATCTCTCTCTCCTCAGAATCTGCATCAAAGAAAACCTCCTCCGATACAGGCTCCCGATTTTCAAAGTCTTCCGGTGCCTTTTCCGCGTCCGCCCCGGTATCCCCGGCAGGCTCTGAATCCTCGCCGCTCCCGGCATTCTCCGTGTCCGCTTCCGAAGCTTTCCCCCCGTTCTGCTCATCCTCTTCCTCTTCATTTCCGGCAGTTTCGGGAGTCTCTCCGGACTCGTAAGCCTCCGCAGCTTCAGCTTTGGCATCTTCCGTTAACGCTCCGGTATCCTCCGTCGCTTCCCCGTCCTCAAAAGTCTCTTCCGCTTCATCTTCCGGGCTTTCCGCATTAACCACAGCCGCTTTCATCTCAGGGCGCTTATATTCAGTTCTTTTGTTTCTGTTCTTCTTTTTTGACATTCTTATGCTCTCCGTCTTTACAGACAAGTTTCCACAAAAATATTATAGATGGCCCTTATGGCATTCTCAAAATCCTCGTTGGTAACACCGATGATAATATTCATCTCGGAGGAGCCCTGATCGATCATCTTTACATTTATGTGTGCGTGGGCAAGCGCGGAGAATATCCTTGCGGCAGTTCCCCTTGCCGACTTCATACCCCGTCCAACGACGGCGATGAGCGCAAGATCCGACTCGATATCTATCTTGTCAGGCTTAGCCATTCTCTGAATGGCGGATACCACCTTCTGCTCCTTGTCGATAAACTCGTCCTGGTGGACAAAAACAGTCATAGTATCTATTCCGGAGGGAAGATGCTCGAAGGAGATATTATTCTCCTCAAATGCCTGGAGAACCTTTCTTCCGAAGCCCACCTCGGAGTTCATCATATCCTTCTCGATATTTACGGAGCAGAAGCCCTTCTTTCCGGCGATACCGGTTATGGTATACCTGGACTTCTGGCCGGTGCTTCCCACGATCCATGTACCGCTGTCCGCGGGATCGTTTGTATTCTTGATATTGATGGGAATTCCCTCGACTCTCACGGGGAAAATAGCGTCCTCGTGAAGAACGGAAAAGCCCATGTACGCAAGCTCTCTGAGTTCGAGATAGGTAATGGTCTCGATCTTCTGGGGATTGTCGATAATCCTGGGGTCGGTAACAAAAATACCGGATACATCAGTCCAGTTCTCATATACATCGGCGTGGATCGCCTTAGCAACGATGGAACCGGTAATATCGGATCCGCCTCTGGAGAATGTCTTAACTCTTCCGTCCGGATATGAACCGTAGAATCCGGGTACCACCGCGTTATTCATCTTCTCAAGCTTCTTTGAGAGAATCTTGTTAGTCTTGTCGGCATCGAAGTTTCCGTCCTCATCAAAGAAAATAACGGTAGCGGAATCGATGAACTCAAATCCCAGATATGCCGCCATAATGCGTCCATTAAGGTACTCACCTCTCGATGCGGCGTAATCCCTTCCGGCTTTTTCCTTAAAGTTCTTCTCAACGGTCTTAAACTCATCATCAAGTGAGAGATCCAGCTTAAGTCCCTTTATGATCTCATCATATCTGGCCTTTATCTCCGCAAGCTGCCCTGAAAAATCCTTGTCCTTCTCCGCAAGGTCATAGCAGGCATAGAGCATATCGGTTACCTTGGTATCCTCTTTATATCTCTTTCCGGGGGCGGAGGGAACAACAAAGCGCCTCTCCTCCTCCGCACGGATTATGCTTCCAACCTTTTCGAACTGCTCGGCACTTGCAAGTGAACTTCCACCGAACTTAACTACCTTAGTCATTTTTTCGTATCTCCTTTGATCACCCGTAGACTCTTATTCTTCCCAAAAGTCCGTCTCCAAGCTTTTCTGCTGCTGTCCTGAATTCTTTTTCGTTGACTTCCGGGGTAATATATACTCTCTGCCCGCCAAAAGCCATATCAAGCTCCTCTCCGCCGGGGAAAAGGTTCTCGAGCTCATAAAGCTTTTCGGACTTTATCCTTACGAAGAATTTGTGGCTCACATCGTCAAGCTCCGCAAGCTTGGCGCTCTGCGCATCCCAGTAGCAGGGAATATTCTTTCCGATATGTCTGGCCGCATCTATAACATCCGCTACAACCGCGCTGGCGGTGGGAAGCTTTCCCGCTCCCTTTCCGTAGTACATTGTGTCTCCAACCATGTTTCCGGTTACGAAGATGGCATTGAAAACATCATTTACCATGGCAAGGGGATGTGCTTTGTTTATAAGGAAGGGCGATACATAGATAAGTGTGCTCCCGTCTTCCTTTGCCTCACTGACTCCGAGTATCTTAATGGTATATCCGGCTTCCTTTGCGAAAGCAAAATCCTCCGCCGTTATCTTTGTTATTCCTTCGGTATAAACCTTCTCCGAATCAACATTCTTTCCGGTCATAAGTGAAGAGAGTATCGCGATCTTGCGGCAGGCATCATGTCCCTCGATATCCGCAGAAGGGTCTCTTTCCGCGTATCCGAGTGCCTGTGCCTCCTTGAGGACAGCGTCAAAATCCGCTCCCTCCTGCTCCATTTTTGTAAGTATATAGTTTGTTGTGCCGTTAAGTATTCCGAGAATGCTCTCAATCTTTTCCGCACAAAGCGCGTCCATTATGGGACGAATTATCGGGATTCCTCCTCCGACGCTGGCTTCAAAAAGGTAGCTGCAATTATTTGCCTTCGCGATCTCCAGAAGCTCCGGACCGTGCTTTGCCACAAGCTCCTTGTTGGAAGTGCAGACACTCTTTCCCGCCTCAAGACACTGCTTTGTAAAGGCGTAAGCGGCACCCACGCCGCCCATTGTCTCGCAGACAACTCCGATTTCGGGATCTGCCACGATAGTGTTAAAATCGTGTATCACAAGACTCTCATAGGGGTCTCCGGGAAACTCGCGAAGATCGAGAATGTATTTGACATCCACCTCTGTGCCGGATCTTTTGCTGACCAGCTCGTTGTTATCCTTTATTACCTGTACGACACCGCTTCCCACAGTACCGTAACCAAGCACAGCAACTTTAACCATTGTTTTTCTCCTATATTTTGATCGGGAATAAATCGGAACAATAATTCCCGTCGGCAGTCGCATACAAACGCGCCGCTTAAATAACTATTTTATCATACATCCCCTCTCAAATACAATACTTATCGTTCTTCCCTGAAATACGGCAGTCCCAGATGTGCCGGCGGCTGATTTTCACGCTTGTTTCTCATACTCGTAATGACAAGCACGATCAGTGTCACCACATAGGGGATCATCTTGTAGAGCTGCTGAAGCTCCATATGATCCATTCCCGTGGGAATATAAAGATAAAGTATATAAAGACCACCGAATAATATCGAGGCAAAAATACCGATATCCGGTTTCCATATCGTGAAGATGACGAGGGCTATCGCAAGCCATCCCCTGTCTCCGAAGGCATCGTTCGACCATACTCCGCAGGCATAGTCCATAACATAATACAGGCCTCCAAGCCCCGCTATCATACACCCGATGCAGGTAGCGCCGTATTTATATGCAGTTACATTGATTCCCGCCGAATCCGCGGTCCCGGGGTTTTCTCCCACTGCACGGAGATGAAGTCCCACTCTTGTCTTTTTTAGCATTATAGCCGCAAACACGGCAATTATGATCGCAAGGTAAGCGAGAAAACCGTAGGATAAAAAAATCTTTCCAAACCATCCGAGCCTGTCCGCAAAGGGAAGTCCCGCGGAAAAATACTTACTCGTGGTGGAGAGGGCGATGGAGGGAACATCCGCTCCCGAAAGCTTTATAAGGGATCCTCCGAAAAAGTTTCCGAAGCCAACTCCGAAGGTCGTCATGGCAAGACCGGTAACATTTTGATTCGCGCGGAGCGTAACCGTAAGAAAGCAATACAAAAGCCCCATAAGAAATGACCCCAAAAGACAGCAGAGCAGCGGTATCATAACCGCGAGAAAGCCGTTTTCCGGATACCTTGAGAGTCCCTGCTCATAGGCAAAGGCTCCGATAACCCCGCTGATGGCTCCCACATACATGACTCCGGGGATACCGAGGTTTAGATTACCGGATTTTTCGGTAAGTATCTCACCCGTGCTCCCGTACAGAAGAGGGATTCCCTGCACAACCGCCTTGGGGATAAGTAAAGCAAAATTAATCATTTCTTATGCCCTCCTCTTCTGAAAGAAATCTTATAACTTATAAAGAATTCACAGCCTATAATAAAGAACAGGATAATTCCCGTAAGAATATCCGAGAAGGACTGGTTCAGTCCGAAGTTCGTCGCAACCTCTCCCGCTCCTCTTGACAAAAATACTATGAGCAGACTTGCGAGTATCATAATAAAGGGATTAAACTTCGCAAGCCAGGATACCATAACCGCGGTAAAGCCCTGCCCTCCGGCGATGGTCGTGGTAAGGGTGTGGTTTATCCCGCCCACAAGCAAAAGTCCCACGAGCCCGCAGATCGCGCCGGATATAAATACTGTCCTGATAATGACCTTCTCTACATTAATGCCCACATACCGGGCGGTATTAACGCTCTCTCCCACAACAGCAATCTCGTAGCCCTGCTTGCTGAAGGCAAGGTAGATAAACATTCCGGCGGTAATTATCACGGCAAAGATGATCGTCAGAAGATACTTTGAACCGGAAAAGCCCGACCCGAAAAGATTCGGAAGCCAGCCCGCGTTGGTATCCTGATTGATTATTCCGATCTTTCCCGAGCCCTTGGGAACCTCCCAGAGAACCGTAAAGAAAGCGACAAGCTGGGTCGCGATATAGTTCATCATAAGGGTTGACAGGGTCTCGTTCGTATTCCACTTTGCCTTGAATATCGCGGGGATCACGCTCCAGATTCCGCCCGCCAGCACAGAAGCGGCAAACATTATAAGTATAAGGATCCCGTTGGGAACCTTGTCGCCGAGCTTTAACATACAGGTTGCGGCGGCAAGTCCGCCGATAAGTACCTGTCCCTCCCCGCCGATATTCCAGAAGCGCATCTTGAACGCCGGAGTCAGTGCCAGTGCTATAAGAAGGAGTATTGAGACATTCTGGAAGGTTATCCAGGTTTTCCTTACGCTTCCGAAGGCACCGGCCGCCATCGCGCCGTATATCCCGAAAGGATTCTCTCCGGTAAATATCATCGTTATTATCGCACAGAGGATAAGAGCCGCCGCGATCGCGCCAATTCTTATGATGAGAGCCTTTTTAAAGGTCATCCCGTCTCTTTTTGAGATATGGACAAGAGGCTCGTGGTTTTTTCTGTTACTCATTGTTTCCGCCTCCTATATTCGTCATCATAAGCCCGATCTTTGCACGGTCGGCGTTTCTGCCGTCCACTATGCCGCTGACTCTTCCTCCGCAGAGAACGAGTATCCTGTCGGAAAGCTCCATAAGCACATCAAGGTCCTCACCCACAAATATCACCGCAACTCCGGCCTGTTTCTGCTTGTTGATAAGATCGTATATCGTGTAGGAGGAATTTATATCAAGTCCTCTTACCGCGTATGCCGTAAGGAGTACCTTGGGCGCGGACGCTATCTCACGCCCCACGAGCACCTTCTGTACATTACCTCCGGAGAGCCTTCTTACCGGTGTCGAGATACCCGGTGTAACGACCTCAAGCTCCTCCACAACATTTTTTGCAAGCTCATAGGGAGCCTTCCTGTCCGTAAAAGGGCTTCCTCCCTTTTCAAAAGAACGGAGCATCATATTCTCCGCAAGGTCCATATTGCCCACAAGTCCCATTCCGAGTCTGTCCTCGGGAACGAAGGACAGGGATACGCCCATATCGCGGATGCTTCTCGGATCCTTTCCGATAAGCTCCTCCGCCGTTCCGTCATCCTCGATGTATTCAATGGAGCCCTTCTCCACGGGCTGAAGTCCCGCGATGGCCTCAAGGAGCTCCTTCTGACCGCAGCCGGAGATACCGGCGATTCCGAGTATTTCCCCGCTCCTTGCGGTAAAGCTTACATCCTCAAGCTTAAGGATTCCCTCCTCGTTTCGAACAGTTACGCCGCTCACCTTTATCCTGTCCTTCGGATTTACCGGCTCGGGGCGCTTTATATTGAGAGATACCTTGCGCCCGACCATCATATTGGTCATCTCCCCGGCATTGGTATCCTTTGTCATCATATCCCCGATGTATTCGCCCTTTCTAAGGACTGCAACACGATCCGAAAGGCTCTCCACCTCGTGCATTTTATGGGTGATTATAACGATAGCCTTGTTATCCTCACGCATCCTCCGGAGCACATCAAAAAGCTTTTCTGTCTCCTGGGGCGTAAGAACTGCCGTGGGCTCGTCAAGTATGAGAACCTCCGCGCCGCGGTAAAGCACCTTTACGATCTCCACCGTCTGCTTCTGTGAGACCGACATATCATAAATCTTCTGGGTGGGATCCACCTCGAATCCATACTTGTCGCATATCTCGCGTATTTTCCCGGTGGCCGCCTTTATATCAAGCCTGCCCTCGAGTCCGAGGACAATGTTTTCCGCGGCAGTAAGCACATCGATAAGCTTAAAATGCTGGTGCACCATACCGATCCCGAGATTGAAAGCATCCCTCGGCGAAGCTATCGTCACCGGATTTCCGTCAATGAAAATCTGCCCCTCATCCGGAAAATAAATTCCGGAGAGCATATTCATAAGCGTTGTCTTTCCGCTTCCGTTCTCGCCGAGAAGCGCAAGTATCTCCCCCCGGTATACCTCCATATTCACATGTGAATTGGCGGCAACCGGACCGAAACGCTTTGAAATATCCACTAATTTTACAGCAGGTATCCTGTTTTCCATTGTGAACCTTCTTAAGAAAAAATTGAAAAAAACTGAACCGATAAAACAATTTTACAGATATCGCGTAAAGCACGTAATATCTGTAAAGTAGTTTTTAATATCTTCGCGATCCTTACCGTTATACAATGACCGGGCAGGAGATAAATCCCCTACCCGCCCATATAATATAGCTGTTAGAATGCGGTATCAAGAAGAGTGATTCCGTCGATCTGGAGGTCGAAGAAAGGAGCACTTCTCAGTCCGTCGCCGGACTCGTTGAAGTATCCGTCCACGATAGCCTCGTGATCGGGAGTGTAATCTGCGTCAGAATCCACATCCGCCATATAGCTGTCGAGCTTTGCACCGCCAACGGTGAATGTAGCGGTATCAAATACATGAAGCTCTCCGCTTATAAGCTTAGCCTTTGCAGCCTCCACCGCATCAACGGTTCCCTCTGCGGCTGCTGCGCCGAAATCGGTAAGAACTACGGAGCCGTCAGCAAGAGTTCCGCACCAGTCGGTAGCGATAGCCTCTCCTGCAGCGATGGAATTAAGGCAATACTCGAAGTAAGGCTCCCAGTTGATCCTTGAAGAAACGATAAAGGTATTGGGGCATGCAGAAGCGGTGCTTCCGTTGTAGGATACATCGGGAACTCCCGCGGTCTCGCAGGCGGTAGGAGCACCCATCGAGTCAGCGTGCTGTGAGATAAGAACGCAGCCGTCGTCTATAAGAGTCTGCGCTCCAGTCTTCTCTGCGGTCTCATCATACCATGAACCGGTAAAGGTTACTTCCATGGTAACGGTAGGGCATACGCTCTTTGCTCCGAGATAGAAGGAAGTATATCCGGAAATAACCTCTGCGTATGTGAAGGCTCCGACATAACCCATCTTTGCCTGGTCAGCGGTAATCTGGCCGTTCTCGATCATCTCATTAAGCTTCATGCCTGCGGCGATACCTGCAAGGTAACGGCCGTTGTATATCTCAGAGAAAGCATTGTGGAAGTTTGAAAGGTTCTCGGTGTGAGCCTTTGTTCCGGTAGCGTGTGCGAACTGGATATCGGGATACTCCTTTGCGGCCTCGATAATGAAGTCCTCATGTCCGAAGCTGTCAGCAAACACGAAATCACAGCCTGCATCGGCAAGATCAACAGCGGTGTCGTAAGCTTCCTGTCCCTCGGGGATGTTTGTCTTGATTACGCACTCTACGCCAAGCTTATCACACGCAGCCTTTGCTGCATTGATAAAGTTGAGGTCATAGGTTGAGTTCTCGTCGTGAAGGCAGATGAATCCGGCCTTAAGACCCGATGTTCCCTCAGCGGAAGAACCTGTGGAAGAAGAGCTTCCACACGCACAAAGCGAAATTGCGGATACAGCCGCAAGTGCAAGTGCAGCGATTTTAGAAAACTTTTTCATAATAATCTCCTTTTGTCCTTTTGGACACTCTATGTTACGCATATAAGAATAGCAAACCGTCAATAGATTTACAATGTCAATTTTATACTTATTTAACAATTTCTTTATATTTTTTTTGTTCAGAAAAGCAAAAGCCCGGTCTGTATGGATAACAGACCGGACTGGCAGATATTAAAATTATTAAAAATATTTTGCGTAAATTTTTAAGCGTTAAGAGGGTACTTGTCGGTAAGGCTCTTTACGATTGCCTTTGCCTCTTCCACCTTCTCGGCACCGCCCTTTACAACGAGGGCGATTGCTTCCGCAACCTTGTCGAAGTCCTCCTCCTTGAGTCCCCTTGAGGTAGCTGCGGGAGTTCCGAGACGGATACCGCTGGTTACGAAAGGTGACTTGGGATCATTGGGGATAGTGTTCTTGTTTGCGGTAATATGAGCCTCATCAAGAAGCTTCTCAACCTCCTTGCCGGTAAGTCCGAAGGGAGTAAGATCAATGAGCATAAGGTGATTGTCCGTTCCGTCGGAAACGATCTTGATACCGCGGTTCTGGAGTCCCTTGCAGAGCGCCTGGGCGTTCTTTACGATCTGGGCCTGGTACTCCTTGAATGAGGGCTCCAGTGCCTCCTTGAAGCATACTGCCTTTGCAGCGATGACATGCATGAGAGGACCGCCCTGGATTCCGGGGAATACTGCCTTGTTGAGCTTATGCTCCTCGGCAAACTCGGCGCTTGAGAGGATAAGACCTCCTCTGGGTCCGCGGAGGGTCTTGTGGGTTGTTGTAGTCACAACATGGGCGTAAGGGATCGGTGAGGGATGAAGGCCTGCTGCCACAAGTCCCGCGATATGCGCCATATCCACCATAAGGAATGCCCCGACCTCGTCGGCGATCTCCCTGAAGCGCTTAAAATCAATCGTTCTCGCGTAAGCGGAAGCACCCGCAATGATCATCTTGGGCTTGCACTCCTTTGCGATCTCCTCCACCTTATCGTAATCGATGAAGCCTTCGTCGTTAACACCGTAAGGAACGATCTTAAAATACGCGCCGGAGATATTGGCCGGTGAACCGTGGGTAAGATGTCCGCCGTGGTCGAGATTCATTCCCATCACCGTATCTCCGGGGGTAAGAAGCGCAAACTGCACTGCAAGGTTTGCCTGTGCTCCGGAGTGGGGCTGGACATTGGCGTATGTGCATCCGTAAAGCTCCATTGCGCGGTTTCTCGCAAGCTCCTCCACAACATCGACGCATTCACATCCGCCGTAATAACGCTTTCCTGGGTATCCTTCGGCGTATTTGTTGGTAAGTGGGCTTCCCATGGCTGCCATTACAGCCTTGCTTACCCAGTTTTCGGAAGCGATAAGCTCAATGTGATCCTGCTGTCTTGCGGTCTCAGCCACTATCGCCTCAGCGATCTCGGGATCGACCTTCTTAACTTCATCAAGTGAATACATTTGATCCTCCTTTTGCATAAATATGCAAATAATTTTATGAAAGTGCTTTCATTATAATTTAAAAATTACTGTCTTTCAAGAGAATAATTGACATTTGATCATGTGCATTACTGAACCAGTACACCGGAAAACTCATCAAAGTAATATGTATTTCCTTCAATGGTTACCCAGCCCTTTGCCATAAGACCGGTGATCGTATCATAGTAGTAGGTATTGCCCTTCTGTTCCGGATAAAGCTGTGCCAGCCTGCCTTCTATCGTGACCCAGCCCTTTATCATTTTACCGTTTTCGTCATAGCGGACCCATTTTCCTCTTTTATTTACAATGGCGTCTATTACGCATTCCTGCATCCCGCTATCGGAATTTCCGGCTATGCCGACTATTTCATCATACTCCCATCCCTCTTCATTCTGGTAAACATAGGGCATCCACACTTCCTTACCTATCGCCTTTGCTCCGTCATAGCAGGCGTCAAGCCAGTACCATGCATCCGTTCCCGGGTCATAGATTTCCCTTCCGCGTATCGTTCCGTCACCGGAAACGCCCTTGGGATCATCCTTTGTACCCTGCTTTACTCCGTTTTCATACCAGTAGGATCTGTTAAATCTATCGTACCAGCCGAAATCCGGTGTGATCGGAGTCACTTCCGAATTTCCACCGGACCCTGTATTCGTGTCCGTCGTATCAGTACCCTCTACCGCGCCGGAATCATCTCCCGTTCCGGAGTTACCCCCTGCTCCGGACACCTCGTCCCCGTCTTTTTCATTACCGGAGTCCGTACCGCCCCCGGCTTTCCCGGAATCATCTCCCCCGGAGCTTTCCCCGTCTTCGCTCCATCCTTTTCCGGAATCGTCCACAGGTCTCTCAACATAGATCATACACCTGGCTGTCTTGTTTCCATCCTCCGTGCGTACATTTATAAATGTATTTCCGTATCCTGCGGCTCGTACATTTCCGCTTCCGTCCACCGTTGCCACACTGCTGTCATCCGAGGTCCAGATAACATTTTTGTTATATGCAGATGCCGGGTATACGTTTGCGACAAGCCTGAAGGTCTCTCCGATCGTGAGCTTTTCCATGGTGCTGTTAAGACTTACTCCCGAGACCGGAACCTTCTGTCTTTCCACGGTAACCGTACAGCTTCCCGTTATCCCTCCGCTTTGGGACATGGCGGTAACCACCGCGGTTCCTGCTCCGACAGCTCTTATGTTTCCTTCCCCGTCCACTGTAACGATCCCGGTATTATTGCTCGACCAGGAGATGTTTTTGTTTGCCGCATTTTCCGGGAGAACCGCAGCCGTGATTCTGCCCGTTTCTCCGATCTGCATATTTTTCCTTACCGGATCGACCACTATGCTCTCTACGGGAATCCCGGCTTTGTTTACGCTTACGATGCACTCTGCATAAAATCCGTCTACGGTTTCCGCTCTTACTATCGCCGCTCCCTCATACACCGCAGTCACAGCTCCAAGGCTGCTTACGCTCGCAACAGAAAGGTCATCGCTGGTCCAGACAACATTCCTGTTTGACGCGTTCAAAGGCACTACTGTCGCGGAAAGAGCTACAACATCTCCCGGATCCATTATAAGGGAGTTTTTATCAAGCACTATTCCCGTCGTGTGTATCGTTTTTGCAAGAACCCGCACATCGCAGGATGCGCTGATTTCCTCGTCCTGAGCCGATTTTACGGTTATCCTCGCGTTGCCGGGCGCGACAGCCGATAAGCGCCCCGAATTATCAATCGTTATGACGGAGGTATTGCTGCTCTCCCATGTAACATCCTGTATGGTAGCATTCTCCGGCACGATCACGGCTGTTAAGGAATCCGAGTCCCCAACATCAAGTTCAAGGGATGTCACCTCTATATCCCCGTTCTTTATCGATACTCCGGATACATTTATTACCTCGGATACAACCTCCACATCACAGCATTTGAATACAGTGTTCTTAGTGGCGGAGGTGGCTGTTATAATGGCGTTTCCTATATCTACTCCCGTTACAACACCGTTTTGATCAACCGTCGCTACGCCGGGATCGCTGCTGCTCCACACAACGCTTTTATCCTCTACATCCTCCGGAAGAACCGCGGCATAAAGGGAAGCGGTATAGCCCTTGGTCACCTTAAGGGATAGTTTATTAAGCGCTATTTCTTCCGGTTCATAAACTCTTTCAGCCACATTTACCGTACATACCGCAGTCTTTGACCTGTCGTTTGTCCTTGCAGTGATCGTTGTCGATCCCCTGCCCACGGCATGCACATTTCCATTTTCGTCAACCGTAGCTACCGCCGTGTTTGCGCTTGTAAAGATAACCGACTTGTCCGACGCGTTGTCCGGCGCTACAGTAGCTGTAAGAGAGGCATCATCTCCCTCCGTAAGATTAAGAATACTCCTGTCAAGACTGATCCCCGTTACATGAACAATATTGTCCATGTTTTTGGAGAAAAGCTTAAACCTCGGATCGGATGCGTGACTCACAGATCCGATGTAAAAACGTCCGCTCACTTCGGAGCTGTATCTTATTTCTCCGCAGGATGTATTTGCCGGAATTTCGATCATGACCTTTACATCCTCTCCGTTCCGGGAATCAAAGCTTATTTTCAGCACCACATCGGACTCGTCGGCAACAACAAGGTCTTCACCAAGCGGAACAAAATAGTAACCCGCATAATCCGTTGAAAAAATCCTTGATACGCTCTCGGAACCTGAACTTACAGTTATATGTGCCGTAAGATCTGCGCTTGCGGTTTCAAAACCGACTCCGCTTATTTTCTCCGGTCCCGAAACATGATAGGTCTGAGTCATGCTCATCCCGGAAGGGACCGAAACATAGCCCCCGGGAAAAGGATTCCCGTCATAAGCATAGCAATTGTCAAAAAGATCGAAATCTGCGTCGTATGCCACAGCTTCGCCCTTATATACGGCGTTTTGCGGATCATACTGGAGCAGCCCCGCATCCTCATAGGAAAGCCAGAAATATCCCTGATACTCGTACCCTTCTGCTCCCCAGCTGTTTCTTACAAGCCAGGCTCCGTCAGCGGAAGGACTCTTTTTGAACTGCTCTTTCGGAAAATTGTCATCCCATCCCACAAGCATTATCGCGTGGTTCGGTGTCAGTCTTTCGTAGCAGTAATATGAATTGTATGTGGCACTGTAATAGCTGTTGTTCAGACTGCCTGCCGCATAAAATGATGTGGCAACAGCTCCATGACTCATTATTGCTTTTTTCACATCATCCTTATCATGCGGATTTATAAGATATGCCCCTTTTAACATGACATAATTCTGTCCCATCGCATAGGAAGAATCCGGAACATAAGACCCGCCGTTTTCATACGGCATGATGTCTTCCCTTATCGGACCGATGAGATTCTCCATAGCGCGGTACGCCATCTGGTTGTTTCCGCCGTTGCTAAGGTAGCTCCCGCTGCCTGTATATGCGTACGTATCGCCGCTGTGAAGCCCCTTCGGATCGGATACCGTGTGCGAAGTAAAATATGCCATGTGGAGTTCGGACAGATCTATATCAGGCTTACCCGTGACAGCATCCACACCTGAATTGCCGTCCTTTATAAGATCCGCCTCAATTGCGCCTAAAGCGGCGAATGCCCAGCACGCGCCCTCCTGTCCCTGATCCCGTATAGCCGGAAGCTTATTTGATGCATACGAATTATAGCTGTTCGGAATAACAGTATTTCTAAGGATCGGCACCGGCGAATTGATATATGCATTCGCCAACCCGGGGATTTCATACTCTCTCGGTATGTAGAGATACCCTCCCACCGGGAGTTCAGTCTCTCTTTCTGAAGCAAACACATTGATTGAAGCTCCCGGGAAAAACCGTGAGACAACAAGTGCTCCCAGCGCTATTAACGCTGCGGTTTTTTTTGCGAATAAATGTCTTTTTAAGCCCATGTTTAATCCAATACTCCGCTTATTTCATCAAAATGGTAATCTGTTCCGTCAATCGTTACATAACCCTTTGCCATAAGTCCCGTTATGCTGTCGTAGTAATATGTATTTCCCTTCTGATCCGGATAGAGCCGCGCAAGCTCTCCGATTATGGTTACCCAGCCCTTAAGCATCTTTCCGTTTTCATCGTAACGCACCCATTTTCCGGTTTTATTTACTATCGCATCAATAACATTTTGCTGCATACCGCTGTCGGAATTGGCTGCTATGTTTACTATCTCTTCATAATCCCATCCGGCCTCATTCTGGTATACATACGGAATCCAGACCTCCTTGCCGCATGCCTTTGCTCCGTTATATACCGCGTCCAGCCAATACCACGCGTCGGTATCCGGATCATAGATTTCTCTTCCCCGGATCGTTCCCATGCCCATTACGCCTTTGGAATCTGATGTTGTTCCCTGTCGGACTCCTTCCTCATACCAGTACTGCTTTCCCGAGTTACCCGTAGCCCACCCGAATGAAGGCGGATCGGTTATCCCGTCAGATACGGTATCGGAGTTATTATTATCGGAGTTATCGTTATTATCGGAGTTATTGTTATCGGAGTTATTGTTATTATCGGAGTTGTTGTTATTATCGGAGTTATTATTATCGTTGTTACTGCTGTCGGGATACTTTACTACCGTCACATACAATGTGGAGTATATATGTCCATTCGATCCGTCTGCCTCTATTGTGATAAAGGCATATCCAATCCCGTTAGCCCTAAGTGTTCCGTCTTTATCAAGCGTAGCTACCCCGGGATCATCCGAGCTTATATACAGATCCTCCACAGATGCACCGGCGGGCTGAACGGATATCGACACATGACGCGTCTCACCTACCGTCATATCCTGAGTCGAGGTGTAGCTGATACTTAATCCGGTAATATTTGAGGTCTTTTTTACAGTAACCTCGCAGCTTGCCGTGTATCCGCCCTCTTCCGTCGTTGCGGTAATGGTCGCGTACCCCTTGCCGACTCCCGTAATGACTCCTTTCTGATCAACTGTAGCCACGGAAGTATCCGAACTGGAAAAATATACATTTTTATTCCCTGCTGTGCTCGGATAAACAGTTGCTTTCAGAGAATACGCAGCTCCCTGTTCCAGACTTAAAGTGTACCTGTCCAGCGTTATCCCGGTTACGGGGTATCCTGTGACCGTAACCGTGCAGGATGCGGATTTACCGCTCTTCGATGTGGCGGTTATTTTGGCAGTCCCAAGGCTTACACCTGTGACATTTCCGTTTGAATCAACCGTAGCAACGCTTGTATTGCTGCTGGTCCATGTCATCTTTTTACGTGTGGCGTTCGCAGGCTCTGCTGACGCAATAAGTGTCACAGTATCTCCCGGATGCAACGAAACCTCTGTTTTATTAAGAGAGACACTTGTTACATCCGTTTGTACGCCGGTGTAGTCATCGGTATATAAAATGATCAAAGGGTCATAATTTCT
Organism: Lachnospiraceae bacterium; assembly: GCA_017479285.1. Taxonomy (GTDB): domain Bacteria; phylum Bacillota; class Clostridia; order Lachnospirales; family Lachnospiraceae; genus AC2028. Next base: position 31,429 of record JAFVCL010000009.1, on the reverse strand, counting down.
TTTGTATCCGTCAAACACCGCGCCTTTGTCACAGGCGCTGACAAAATACAATGAGCCATAATAGCAGCTGCCCGGATATTCAGTGAGTAAGGAAACCGTTGAATCAAATTTAATAGTGACTGTAACGGTCTCTCCCTCGTCTGCCACAAGAACCGTATCAAGATCCACAGAATAAAACCCGGCATACGAAGTAATTACGCTTCCCGAAGCGGTCCGGTCTCCAACCCTAACGGTAACATCAGCCGTAAAACCGGCACTTGCGGTCTCGAACCCGACTGCCTTTATCTCCTCTACGCTCTTTGCGGTATACTCTACCGACACCGTATTTACCGAACATACGGAACTCGGATAAAAGTTTCTGTAATACGAATAGCAATTGTCAAATACTTCATCTGCTGCTGCATCATATGCAACCACCTCTCCACCTGACAAAAGACTTCTGTCCGCATAGGACATCCAGAAATATCCATACAGGCTATCGCCGTCTGCTCCCCAGCTGTTTCTTATAAGCCAGGCACCGTTGGTTCCGGGATTTACACTGAAATTGGATGCGGGGAAGCTGTCATCCCATCCAACGATCATTACGGCGTGATTCGGAGTATAGTCGTAATTGCAATAATAAGCATTATTAAAGCTGTTATAAAAATAGTCGTAATTGTAATAGGCCGTGGCGACCGCACCATGCTCCATTATCGCTTTTTTTATGCCGTCGCTGTCTTTTATATTTATAACGTAAGCATTTGTTAAGCAGACATCATTATTCCCTACCGCCGGAGCACTTTTGAGGATATCCGCGGACAGAGAATCTCCGAGATAGTAAGGCATTTTAGACTCATAGACTGCCCCCACTCCCTCCATCACAGCCCGGTAATACATTTCCGCACATCCGCCATTATCTGCCCACGACCCGGCTCCCGCGAAAACAACACTGTCTGAATCATGGCAATCGAGCGGATCGTCGTAATTATGCTCGGTATAATAAGCGATGTGAAGCTCGGACAGATCCGCGGTATCCCTTGTAAGTACACCGTCATGTATAAGGTCTGCCTCAACCGCGCCGGTAGAAGCGTGCGCCCAGCAGGTTCCGTAGGGATTCTGGTCTCTGATTGCAGGAAGAACCGAACGGTTATCGTAATAAGACGGCAAAGTTCCGGTGCGAAGTAATCCGTTGGAGTTACTATCCGTTGCCCCGGCAAAGGGGATTTCGTGATCCCGCTCCGGCGCAATATATCCGCAAAGCGTTCCGACCGTATCAGAACGCAGACTATCCGATGCCCTTGCATCCAGAGAAGCCATATTAAGCCCGGCTGAGGCAAATGTGATCACAGCCACAAACGCAGTCGTTGCGGCTTTCTTAAATGTATTCTTTACCATGCGTTGTTTCATATATCCGCCTTTCTGTCACATGACATAAGGATTCTTCAGTAGTATAAAGGTCTGAGATCAATGTTCCTGACATTAAAATTTTACCATGCCAGAGGTTAAAATTCAATAAATCTCATGCCTGCCCTGCAAAACTCCCATTATACCTTTGTGTAATTGACAGTATCTGTAATGAAAGCTATGATAATTGTAAATCAAAAGAAAGGAAAGCGTTATGAAAAAGAATATAAGCATATTTATGACCGCCATCCTCGCAGCCGGTCTGCTTACAGGATGTGCGGGAGCTACACCCTCATCCGGTCCGGTCAATGCAGAAAAGACGGATTCCGAAAGCTCACAGGCTCCTTCTTCTCCTGAGAGCGAGACCGATAATGCTTCGCAGCCGGAGGAAAGCTCCGGGGTCGCCGCAGGGTCGGAGACCGACGAAGGAGCCTCTGAAGCAGGCGAAGAAGGCGATCTCTACGCGGAATTTCTTGCAGGAAACACATCCGTTAATTTAACCGGCGTAAACCAGTTTGACGACGGAAAATACACCCTGCAGGAGCTTATTGATGCCCATGCCGCCTATGCAGACCGGCAGGGAATGCCGGATTCGATAGGGGAAGGCTATTATTCCTATATCGACTGCGGAAATGACGGCGCACCCGAGCTTGCACTTAAGCTGGTCTATAATACCGCCCAGGAGTACGGAAGTCCGGAGACGCTCTATCTCATTATCCGTCCGTTCTCCGGAGAGCTTACTGCCATCACCTGTCAGGACGAGTATTACAGATACGGTACCGAAATGAATAAGTGCGGATACTTTACTTCCTGGGGAAGCGGCGGAGCGGCTTACTGGATGAACTCCGAGAGCTTTGTAAGCGCTGATGGAGAGTATTACGAAATATACAGCCGCGAAGGACACGGAGCCCTGAGCCAACCGGTAATGAGTCCCGACTGTCTCTCGGATTCCCTCGCGGAAGTGCTTGTCCCCGATGAATTTGATTTTGGTGAGGGTTATGTCCTGTACGGCTACAACTTCGGGGAAGCATACGAAGAGTGGTTTAATGAAGATAACTGGGACGAATATTACACCGAAGTCGTAAGATCAAAGTATTACACCTTCGCAGACAATGACGATAACCCCGTCATGCCCGATGCGGATTATGTCGCACTTGCCCGTGAAAACGGTGTCAACATCCTCTCCGGCGAGGAGATCGAAAAGATGCTCAGCGACCGGTACGCATTATACGGCATAACCGATGAGATAAAAAACGCCGGCGAGCCCGAATGGATTTCCTTTGAGGTTAAGGACCGCATTTCTAAAGCCGCCCAGATAGGTACCTTTATGGCAAACTCCGACGAATGGCTCCTCGGTGATTCGGATATAGCCTCTCTTCTCTCCGGCGCGGAGGTAAACTATGCCGTGGCGGACTTAAACAGAAACGGACGCTACGAGATTATCCGCAGCGTAAAGTTCATGGACCCCTCCGCTCCCACTCTCTATGGCATCTGCATCAACAGATTTTATGAGATAAGCGAGGATTACGAGAGCATATACAAGATAGATTACGATGTTGAATATATGTGGGAGGAGGAAATCTCCGGATGGGAGCACGACCTGGTAAGCGCAGCCGACGACTACATCACCTGCTATCACAAGGATGATTCGGAATACTACTACATAACTCCCACAAGACATTACGGCGCAGATGGCGAAGGTTACTCCGAAAACAAGATGGTCCTTATCGCCAGAGACAACGGAACATTTGTCAATTACTCCGGCGGACTGGGAATGATGTCCTACAATGCCGAAAGCAATGTCTATGATTACTACGATGACGGCGGACTTACCTGTTCAGTTGGTGATTATGCTTCCGGCATCGAGCAGTGGTATTTCAGCGCGGAAAACGGTTATACCAAAGAGCTTGTCTATATAAGCTATGTACAGCAGCCCGACCCCAACGACAGGGACACTCTCAAATACGATCTGACACTCTCCGCAGACGCCTTCTGGACTTATGTGGAGTCTGTTTAAAGGCCTGTAAAGCGCCCTGCGTGAGTGTCCGGAATTTACATCATCAGTCCTCACCCAGCTTTAATGCCTGGGCGATCTTAAGGGATCTTATCTGTCTCGCAAGTACGATAAAGCAGATAAGTATCATAACAAAAATAATAACAAACATTCTTATCAGGTCCTCCCTCTGCGTTACAAGCGTAAGCGGGAGGACCTGATTATTTGCGGCATAGGCTATCTGGATAAGAGGGACAAACAGCCTCGATGCCAGAAATCCGATCCCCGCGCCGCAGGCAAGAGGGATTATTCCCGAGAATATCTGCTCGTTTATAAGCATGGAGAGAACCTCTCTTCTGCTCATACCCATCGCCCTTAACACACCGAGGAGAAGCTCCCTCGACGAGATCGTAAGCGTCCAGTAGATCAGATATCCGATAAAACAGAGCACAAGTATCACTATAAAGCTTAAGGTAAGTATTCCGTTTGTCCCCTGGAACAGAGTATCCGAGAGGAGCTCATCCTTTTCAAGCGCAAGATCCTTAAATCCGGTAAGCTTAATATTTCTCTCCTCTATAAGGTCATATACCCCATCGCTGCCGGCACCCTCCTTAAGCTTTATCCAGACCTGGTACGGGCGCATTCCCACCGCGTTCTGAATCGTGGAAAGATGGGCGACGATAAGATACTGGGGCTGGGTGTAAACCGTTCCGTCCGCGTTTATTCCAAGCTTTTTTGTTTCAAATCCCGGGAAATAATCCATAAATCCGACTATCGTTCCGGTTATCTCGACCTTGGACTCTTTGTATGTTATCTTATCCCCTATCGCATATCCGTCTATATCCCTGAAGCTGGAGGAAACAAGGACATAATCGGCATCCTTGCTCATATCATTGAGGTAATTGTAATAATGGGTATCCAGCAGTCCGGCAGGAAGGGAGGTCGCCTCTCCGAATTCCTTGGTGTTTATTCCCATGAGCCTTACATAGTTTTTTCCGACTACGGCAAGGTCGTCGATAAATACCCTTGCAGTCTCCTCCACCCCTTCTGTCAGCTCATATTTTGAAAAATCCGGCTCCTCGTAGATAAGCGGGATCTCCGGATCCTCCGCGGCGATGTATTTATTGTTCGGCCAGCTCTCCGAAAGGACAATATCCGCGCCTGTCACATACTCAAGATTCCGCACATTGTTCGCGGCTATGGTTCTTGCAACGGTCGTATTAAATATACCGAGTGCTGCGGTAAGTATCAAAAACGACATGATAAAATACTGTTTTCTTATGCTTCTTATAATCTCGCTGAAGGACGCGAAAAGCGCCGGGCTCCACCTGTTTTTAAACAGGGCGAACAAGAGCCTTGCAAGCAAGGGAATTATCCTTAACATAAGCATGGCGCTGCCAAGAATAAAGAGTGAGGAGCTTAAATAGAGCAGCGGATCCAGCGATTGTCCCTCCAGCACCTGGGCTTCAAGGTATTCCTTTTGACGCGAGAAATTATAATAGCCGTATATTGATATTCCGAGCAGGATAACATCAACAAAGAGCTTTTGCCACAAAGGTCTTTTGCTCCTTGCGCGGGAAGCCACGGATTTTACGATGGAGCCGCGATTTCCGGTGATGGAGGGAATAACTCCGAGGAGTATCGATACAGCCATGGAAATCCCGGCGTAAATAAATACGGAAGGGCTGTAGCTTACAGGAAGTGCCCGCCTCTGTCCGAACTCAAGAAAAGCACTTGCCGAGCCTATCGCGCGGCACAGAACATTTCCGAGAGGAAGACCGATGACAGCCCCCACCACGGACATGAAAACAGCCTGCAGAAAATACAGCGAAAATATCTGTCCTTTCGAGGCACCGCGGCTTCTCATGACAGCTATCTCATTCTGCTCCATATCGTACATCTGCCCGGACATCATGTATATAAAGGCAAGGAGAAGAACGAGGACCGGCACCTGCAGGATGATGAGTGTCGCCTCTATCTTCTTTTTGTTCATCTCGTAATCCTGGAGAAACTTAAGGTACGCAGGCTTTTCAACGGCGCAATATTCCGTTGCCCCCGACAGAAGCTCATCCGTGACTTCCATAAGTCTGTCGGCATCCGTATGCGTTATCTCGGTGTAATCGAATCCGAGATACCAGGAAGTATTTCTCTCATAGGACTCAAGATCCTTTCCAAAAAGCCCGTCATAAAGACTCTCCGAGATAAAGAATTCGTCGGAATAATTGTTTGACGAATACTGCCAGAATTCTTCCGAGCCCTCCGCAGGCGCGATAACCCCCACGACCACTACATTTACAAGTTTTCCGTCCGGCAGCTTTAAATACTTGAAATCAAGCTCATCCCCCACCACCAGAGACATTTTGACAAAACCGTTTACGGTAACCACAGCCTCTATAGTATCCCCGTTATCTCCGACGATTTCCCCGGAGTACATTCTTCCGCTTATGAGCTGCGTATTCTCCTCAAACCCCTCGATCGTTCCGATAACATATCTCGCATCCTGGGCGCTTGTCTCTCGCATAACCGCGGGGGTTGCGCTCTCCCCCGTGAGATAGTCATGCTTTAACAAAAGCTCTCCGCTTATTCCTATCCGGTCTATTATGGTATCGGCAAATCCGGCAGCCGCCACATAACCATCGGCCGTCCCCTTCTTTCGCAGCTTTCCCGTTATTGAGATAAGAGTGGGATCAGTGTTTTTAGACATTTCATAGGATGCAAATTCATCCCTGAGCATCCTTGTAAGGGATGCATCCCTGAACATGGGGTACGCGGAAGCAATGGCTATGAGCAGGATATTTCCTATAGCAAGGCTGAGCACCATCCATTTTTTATGTATGAGTTTTTGGAGCATTAAGTGAAACAAAGCGGGTAATCTCCTGTCTTTACTGTGATATTATCTTCATTCCGACCTCAAGTCCGTCGATTGCAACAACCTTTCCGTTTATGGTCTTGGAGGGAGTAAAATAATGCCTTATATTCCCCTCTTCGGTGACTTCCAGCACATATGTACCCTTATCGTCCTTGCGGCACTCGTCCGCGTCCAAAACAATAACATTTTTGTAGGAAACTATCTCGTATTTAAGGGACATCCTTAAAGGAGGCTCCTCCGGAAGCTCGTCAAGCACCTTGATATACACCGTATCATCCGTAAAAGCCGAAGTAAGTGTCGGGCTCTTGCAGGATACGACCTCACCGGTGTATTCTCCTCCCCGATAATCTCCCATGGTGACCTTCATGCCGTAATGGAACGTATTTCCGCCGTCGGTAAGCCTGTACAGGAAATTGTCCGTTCTGTAAATAAGCCCGATATACATATCGTCCGATAAAACATCGTCTCTCTTAAAGCTCTCAAGCTCCGCGATCTCCCCGCTTACCGGAGCGGTTATGGCAGTGCAGTCCCTTGCAGCGTACATTTCCTTTAAGCTTTTCTGTAGCTCCGCGATATATTCTTTTTGCTTTTTCAATCTTCTGTCATAGTCGAGATTAACGCTCTCAAGCCTCAGCTCTGCGGTCTTTATAAGCCAGTCGGAATTCCAGCTTATCATCTTGTCAAGATAGCTCTGTGCCTCCCCTGCCTTTTTCGCCTTCTCGGTTTCGATATCCGAATAGTCCTCTCTTGCTCTTTTCAGCTTTAATTCCTGCTCCCTTATTTCCGCAGGATCCGCATTGCTTGTAATCTCGGCGATAATATCGCCTTCCTCCACATACTGTCCCTTTACCACAAGATAATCGACAAAACAGGCATCCGAGTATTCCGTACTAAATCTTATCTCCTCGGTATCCATATAGTGAAGATTCGCAGCTCCCTCGGTAGACATGGTAACATCCCCCAGCTCAAGGGTTCTCTCCCTTGTATTTGCTGCTGAAGTATTAAGAGGGATCAGCGCAATAAGGAGCGGTAATGCAAGCAGCGATATATGTTTTTTAATCCGGAACATAGACCATATCTCCTTCCGATAAACCTTCCGTTATCTCGGCATACATATTCCCGATAACGCCCGTCTTAACCTGTGTAAGAATCTTTTGCGTACCACTGACCCGGTACACATAACTGCTGCCGCCTTCCGTGCTGACCGCGCTTGCCGGAACGGTAAGAACATTTTCCCTCATATTCTTCTTAAGCTCAACCGTGGCCTGTTTTCCGGTGAGTTCCGCACTTCCTCCCTCCACCCGAAAGATAGAGTAATAATCCTCGTTATTTTCCATAAGCTTAATGATCTCTCCATCGCCGTAGGGTACATAGGTTATATCGTATTCCGTCCCGTCGATAAGGGCTGTGGTGCTGTCGTAGAGCCGGGCCGCCTTTTCGGTTATGTAGTCGCAGTAGACATAGCACTCGCCCTTCCCGGCAATCACCATGACCGGAGTATCCTCGTCGATAAAGGTATCGCTCCTCGTGTCGTTAATAGCCACAACAACACCGTCAAAGGGCGCTGTGATAACACTGCCGGAGAGCTTTTCCTTCTCAGCGGCTATCCTGCCGAGAAGATATTTTTCCTCAAGTGCCTGCAGCTCCTTCTTTTGGCTGTCCACCAGCTTCAATCTGGCAGCATCCTGTTCCGCAAGTTCGGCGATCTCCATCTCTATCGCGCGCTGTCTGTCATTGTATTCGTTTTCCTCCCGCATTTCACGGAGCTGCTCCGTAAGGGCATCATACGCATCCGAGCTGCTTTTTAGTGTAGCAAGCTCCTGTCCCTCTGTGACCTCCTCACCGATGGACACCAGTATCTTATCAAGCTTTCCGCTGTCCGAAAAGGCGAGTTCCTTTAGCTCGGGAATCACCTGTCCGTTAAAGCATTTAAACTCGTATATCGTGCGGTATTCTGCCACCACATATTTCTCGCTTCCCGTTGCGGGCTCAAGAAGCTCCGGGACCTCTTCAGCCTCCTTTTGTGAGCATCCCCCGGCTGTCAGAGCCAGAAAACCAATGGTTACAGGTATTAAGATTTTGAAAAAAATTCCTTGTATTTTCATTTTGAGCTTTCCTATCTCCGAATAACGATATCCCCTTCCTCAAGACCGCTCTTTATTTCCACGGCGTCATCCCCGACAAGTCCCACATCTACATATCTGAGGCTCTTAAGTCCTCCCTCGTCCGATACATATACATAATACCCGTCCACAGCCTGGTGTATCGCCGCAGGCGGAAGCTTTAAGGTGTCTCTGCTCTCATCCACGGTTATTATACAAAACAGTCTTGTTCCGGTCGTAAGCCTGTCGTCGAGCTCGTTAAGCTCAAGGCTGAGCTCCCCGGTCTCTTCATCGGGAGCCTGTACAGTGGTCTCGTATATTTCACCGGCGTTGTTCGTAAGGGTAACCGCCGCGCCCTCCTTAAAGAAATCCGGGTACTCCTTCCACTCCTCGCCTTCCATTACAAAGAGGCAGTGGGAGGTATCGACTATCCTTATGACCGTATTCCCGGCAACATAATTATTGTTTCCGGAGGTAAGGGTAACACTTACATAGGATATGGTTCCGTCCATACCCGCGTACAGGCAGCAGCCCTCCAGCTTTTTCTTTACCTCCGAGAGCCTTATCTGCGCAATCTCCATAGCATCGTCATAGTCTTCTATCGCTTCACCGGTATTTTTTGTAAGCTCACCCACCCTTGTGTCATAATCTCCCCTGCTCATCTCATAGCGTTCCAGTATTTCGTCAAGCCTGTCTATGTCGAACTGAAGGAGCGCCTCTGCCTGCTGCTTGAGAAGCCTGTTCTTTTTGATCGTGTATTCAAGCTCAGCCTTTTCATCCTCAAGATCCTCACATTCCAGCTTTGCAAGAAGATCCCCCTTTTTTACCACATCCCCCTTATCCACATAGAGAGCTTCAACCGCCCTTCCGTCAAGACCGAAGGCGAGCTCCTCCCCGTTTTCCTCCTGGTATTGGGCAAAAAGTCTCTTTGTAAGAAGGACATCTCCCCTTGTGACCTCCACAAGCTCGTATGCCACCTCGGTCTCTGAGCGCTCAAGCCTTATTTTGTACCTTTCCTCTTCCTCGGGGTATAAACTGCAGCCGGTATAAAGAAGCATACCTGCCGATACGGCGAGAGCCGTAAAAAAGAAGCGTATAAATCTTAAAACAGTGCCGTTACAAAAGTTGTCCATTCCGTCATTGCCACCAATTAAATAAGATTTCCCGCCCCAATAGAAAAATAAATTTATGAACTAATTAAAGAAATTCTGTTTTTAAAACCATAGAAATATATTATAATACTTTTTATAATAATTCTACATAAATCTTTCACTAAGGAGACTTTACTTCCATGCCTAAAAAGTTAAAAGCCTACAAGCTCAGTATGGGGCCCGCAAAATGTGCCGTTGATTTAGGTGACGGCAGTGAGCGCGGCGAGTATGTAAACCAGGACTATATACTTAATGCCCTCGGTCGTCCCCACCGCGGAGTAAGCCTTATGACGAGCTACTATCCGCTTGACAAAGAATTCCCGAAGAGAGCACACGACGCATATTCCGATATGGAGATCGGCGGTCAGTGGGATTACCCCTACGACGACTACGAGACCTACAAGGGCGGTCTTATCGGCATGAAGGATGCCGAGCCCTTTAACTGGATGCGGGATGTGCGCAGCCACGGCCAGGATGTCCTTATAACAATAACCATCGACCCCAATGTAAGTGATGACCATATCATAGCCATCGCAAAAGATCTCTCCGTTTACGGAAGGGTTCTTGCGAGAATCAACCACGAGGCCACCGGAAACTGGTTCTCCTTCAACAAGCGCGCCACCTACAAACAGGTTTCCGACTTCTTTGCCCATGTATGCGAGATCTTTCACAGGGAGGCTCCCAATGTAAAGGTCATCCTCTGCCTTGACGGTTACAAGGATCTTAAATCCGAGAAGATGGAAAAGGAGGACGATTTTATCTCCGCCATAAACGCCACCGATATCTACTCCGTTGACAGATATCTCGCTCTCCACTGGGGCTGGCCCATGGATGTTGCGGAGCCCGGCGGAAATTCCTTTGCCCGTTACAAAGTCGGCGATATCTATAAGCTCGCAAAAAAGAGCAGCGAGAGATATACCTTCCTTACGGGAGTAAAAAAGCCCATGGTGCTCTCCGAGCTTGATGCGGACGGAGATGTGACAGGGCCTTACGACCAGGCAAAAATGTTTAAAAAATTCACCGACCTTATAAAGAAGGATCCCGACAGGTGGTTAAACGCCTTTACCTTCTACCAGTTCCGCGACAGAGGAAGGCTCGGTCTCGAGATCGAGGATCCCAATAATCCGGATGTGGGAATAAGGCAGCCCATCTTTGATACTTATAAAAAGATAATAAATGACGAGTTCTTTATGCCCTCCATGAAAAAGGGCGGAAAGCTCTCCTTCCCCGCAAAGCTTCGCTGGGGCGGCTCCGAGGATGCCGAGGGAATCTCTGTTCCCCTCAGCTTCGATGCCCCTCCGGTGTTCTGTGAGGCCTACTTCGAGGATGGTCTCGAGGAGCTCAACCTTATGATGGAGCTTAACGGACGCTGGTTTTACAAGGCTCCGGGCGTTAAGTGCATTGATTTTATGCCCGCCTTTTTTGAAAAACCTGTCAAGGGAGCCTTCGAGTGCGATCTTAAGATCTTCGCTCCTCCCGCCGACGGCAAGAACGATCCTTCCCAGGGTGATGACTGGCAGATCAATTATTACACCGAAGTACCCGCCCTTCCAAGAATAAGGATTCGCACCGCTCCCGTCGCAAAATAAAGAGTATCCCGCCGGTTTTACTTTTGCGCCGGTTTCTAAATAAACAAGTAAGAATAAAGTGAGGTCTTGTCATGAAGCTTTTGGAAGATATGATAAGAGAAAAAGGAATTGTTAAGGAGGGAAATGTCCTGAAGGTCGACTCTTTTTTAAACCACCGGATGGACATAAAGCTCTTTAACGAGATGGGAAAGGAATTTAAAAGGCTGTTTGCCGATAAGAATATAAACAAAATCCTTACCATTGAGGCTTCCGGTATCGGGATTGCCTGTATCGCAGCCCAGTATTTTGATGTGCCTGTGGTCTTCGCAAAAAAGGCACAGAGCATAAACATCGACGGAGATGTATATTCCACCTCCATAACCTCCTTTACGCATAAGCGCGAATACCAGGTTATAGTCTCAAAGAAATACCTATCCGGGGAGGATCATATCCTTATTATCGACGATTTCCTCGCAAACGGATGCGCCCTCGAGGGGCTTATAAAGCTGGTTCACGACGCAGGAGCGACGGTTGAGGGTATCGGGATCGCCGTTGAAAAGGGCTTCCAGAACGGCGGAAAAATCATAAGGGATATGGGTATGAATCTTCATTCTCTTGCCATCGTAGAGTCCATGGACGCCTCCACCGGCGAAATCGTATTCCGCGAGGATGCCTGAATGTCACATTTAGCCGGTCTTTTGGCGTGTTATCATCGTATTATACCGGATCAGTAATGAAAAAATACAAAAAGATCAAAAAAAGAATATTTGACATTATCCAGATCGGACAGCGGGGTGACTTTCCCAGCAGAGCCTTCGATGTGTTTCTCGTTATCGTTATTGTTATTAACATCATCGCTCTTATCCTGTCAACATACGAGCTTCCGCCTGGTCTGCTTACAGCTTTGGATGTCATTGAGACCATTACCGTTGCCTTTTTCGGGATTGAATATCTTCTCCGTATATGGACCGCCAATCTTCTATATCCTGCAGACAGCTGCCCCAGGGCTATACTTAAGTTCCTTATATCCTTTGACGGAATCGTGGATCTTCTCTCGATAATTCCCGCTTTCTTCATTACAGGGTTTGCAGCCTTCAGGATGCTTAGGGCGGCGAGAATATTTCATTTATTCCGCATCAATGCGACCTACGATTCGTTTAATGTGATAACCACGGTTTTGCATCGCAAGAGAAAGCAGATACTCTCCTCGGTATTCATAATTGCCGTACTCATGCTTGCATCCTCACTGTCGATGTACAGCGTTGAACATGAGGCTCAACCCGAGGTCTTCAGGAACGCTTTCTCCGGACTCTGGTGGAGCGTATCCACTATCCTTACCGTGGGCTACGGAGATATCTATCCGGTTACGCTAATCGGAAGGATAATGGCTATCATAATAGCAATACTCGGAGTCGGCGTTGTAGCGATCCCCACAGGTATCATTTCCGCCGGCTTTGTCGAACAGCATACAAAGCTTGAAAACATCATGGGCGCAGTTAATGAGACAAAAACTCTTATTAAAGAGGCTACGGATTCAAGCAGATTCTCCTCCCCCGCAGAAAACGCATCCCATAACCCCGTTATCTCTCCCTCGGAAAACCTCGTCGAGAGACTTCTTCATGACCGGGATGCGACCGACCCAGAGACAAGAAAAAAGTTTGACCAGTATATTGCGGAGCTGTTCCGGGATTAAACAAAAGTTTTTATGTGTCAGATTTCCTCTTATATAACAAAGGAGTACCATTATGAACATCGCAATTGTAGATGACGACCCTACTCTGCGTATAAGTCTTCGCCACTTTCTCCATAAGTGGCATACCGACAATAACCTTCCCCTAAAGATGGACGAATACGATGATGGTGAAGAGTTTCTCGACTCTCTTCAAAACAATAAATACTATATTGTCTTTATGGACATCTTCATGGAAAAGAAAAACGGCATCGATACGGCTGCCGATATGCGCAAGATCGACAAAAATATGGTGCTTGTCTTTTTGACATCCTCATCAGAGCACATGCCCGATGCTTTTTCCGTTCACGCCTTCGGATACCTCTTAAAGCCCCTCCTGCCCGAGAAGCTCTACCGGGTCATGAACGATATCAAGGCTGTCATCTCCCCCGAGGAAGAGCCCTGCCTCCTTGTCACAAACGGCAAACTGGAGCTCCCGATTAAGTATTCGGATATCGTGTATATCAATTCCGATTCAAATTACTGCATTATCCACTGTCCCGAGCCCACAAAGTGCAGGGGACCATTTTCCACGCTCTGTGAGCCTCTTCTGGAGCACCCGGATTTCTGCCTTATAAACCGCGGCATCCTTGTGGGGCTCGCCCATGTAAAGGATACGGACCTGGGCAACTGCATTATGGACAACGGAGACCAGCTCCCCTTAAACACAAAAAAAACCGCCGCGATCAAATTGCAGATCGCAGCGTATAAATTCGAGCACAGGTAATACTATTACTCCTCTTCAGCCTCAATCTTACGATTATTTTCGACAATTGCAAATGCTATATTGTTTGCATGGTCTCCCACTCTCTCAAGACCGGATACGATATCCGAGAATATCATTCCGGCTTCGGGAGTACATTCACCCCTTGTAAGGCGGTCGATATGGTTTTGCTGGAGTTCTTTTTCTTTTGCGTCGATTTTTTCCTCAAGATCGATTATATCCTTCATATGGGTCTCATCGCCCTTCGAGAACATATCTATCGCATACTGGATATTCGTATTTACCATATCCAGCATCTCACCCAGCTCTTTCTGGGCCTGCTTTGAGATCACCGCTCCGTTTTCCTTACGCATAACAGCCGCATCCGCAACATTCTCGGCGTGGTCGCCTATCCTCTCGATATCGTTAGCCACATGGAAAAGAGCGCCTATCTGCTTAAGGTCTTCAATAGGAAGGGTTGTCTGGTTTATCTTTACAAGATAATTGGTTATCGCATGGTTAAGATAATCAATGTTTTTTTCAACCCTGTATACCTCGTCGATATCATCCTGGTCAAGGGTAATAAGCGCGTTCATAGCGCGGTTTAAATTCTCGCTCGCCAGAGAGGCCATACGGTCAAGTTCCTTGATAACCTCGACAACGGCTGTAGCCGGGTTAAAGACAACCTTTTCGCCGATGTACTTAAGCTGACCCTCCGCACGGTAGCCGACCTTCTTGTCCTCGCCGCGCACGCAGAGGCATGAAAGCTTTACGATGGGCTTCATGAAGGGGAACAGGACGATAACCTGTACTACCTTGATAATGGTATGGGCGTTTGCAACAAATCTTCCGTTGTTGTTTGAGGAGATATACATAAGACCGTTTACTATCGGATCCTTTGCAAATGCAAGTATGATATAGATAAGGATCGTACCTATCACATTGAACCAGAAATGTATAAGCGCCGCGCGCTTTGCATCCTTCTTACCCGAGAGGGAAGCAAGGAGCGCAGTTGCGGTTGCTCCGATATTACATCCGAGGATTATGTAAAGAATAATATCAAATCTTGTAAGAAGTCCCTGTTGCGCCATAAGAAGGGCAATGCTTACCGTAACGGAAGAGCTCTGGATTATAGCGGTAAGGGCGGTTCCGATAAGCGTAGCGACAAAGGGATTTTTCAGAGAGCTTATGGTGTCAACGACGAACTCATTGTCCTTAAGCACGCTCATGGCGTTTTTCATGGTCTCAAGTCCGACAAAAAGTATACCGAAGCCGACAATTATCTCTCCGACCTGCTTGACCTGTTCTTTTTTTGCAAACATTACAATGAGAACGCCCACAAGAAGAATAAGAGGGGCTACTGCTGAAAAATTAAACGAAACAAGCTGGGATGTAATCGTTGTACCGATGTTTGCACCGAATATAACTCCCGCAGCCTGGTAAAGATTCATAAGACCGGCATTTACAAAGCTGACAACCATTGCCGTACACGCCGATGAAGACTGGATGGCGGCGGTAAAGAAAATACCGACAAACATTCCCGTAAATCTGTTTGTTGTGAATATCTCAAGAATATGCCTGAGTTTTGCGCCGGCGGCTTTTTCGATTGCCTGGCTCATAAGCTTCATTCCGAACAAAAAGAGCCCGAGTCCGCCTGCCATAGATAAGAGAGTTCCGATTCCCATATTGACTTCCTTTTCCGGTTTTTACCATATCCGACCTTCCTGTCGGATCAACCTTTTTCCTGTTTCTACCCGTACTCTCTTATTGTAATAAAAATACACGCAATGTTGCAATTGATAAAATTTACAAGTTTTAATTAATTTCAGACAAATATTTGAAGTGTTTCAACAACATACTTTCATTGGATGTTTCAAACAATGGCTTTTATCCGATAAGCCCGTAGTGCTTAAGCGCCTTCTCCACTCCGTCGTTTTCGAGTCTGTCCGTTACATACTCGCTTACGCTCTGCGCCCTTTCGCTTCCGCCGCCCATACAGATTCCGTGTCCCGCGTGCTTAAGCATATCAACATCGTTATTACTGTCGCCTATGGCGAAGGTGTCCTCCCTTTTTATTCCGAGCCTCTCGCATACGAGCGCGATACCGTTCCACTTTGAAGACCCCTTTGGAACAAATTCATAGATAACCCCGTCATGCTCTATCGGATCCACAAAGGGATAAATGACCTTCTTTATGCTCTCAAAATCCGTCTCGGGATAGACATCCGCGGAGAACTTGTTTACCTTCTCGGTTCCGTCGTACTCCCCGGTAAGCTTCGCCCGGTCTCCGAGACGGTTAAAAAGATAATCCACATAAGGATCCTTCTCAAAGCCCACCGGCGAGATGTAATGATAGTCCGGTCCCTCCAAAACGATGGGCATAGCGCACTTATCGGCGATATCGATTATCGCCCTTACCTGCTCATCCGTAAGGCAATGGTCATAAATAACCTCTCCCTCCAGCTCAACATAGTTTCCGCAGGCTGCCACAATGCCGTCAAATCCTATACCGAGCAGGGTCTCATCAAGAATATTGCTCCTCGACCTTCCGCTGTTTAGGAAGGCTAAATGTCCGTTCTTCCGAAGCTGTCTTATGGCTCTTATTGTGCTTTCCGGGATTCTCAGCTTTGAATCCCAGAGCGTTCCGTCTATATCAAAAAAAACTGCTTTCATAACACCGATCCTAAATAAAATACTATACCTGAAAATATATCTTTTTGCCTTTTATCCGCCGCGATATACTAATGCTTTCGCTATGCTTCTACAGAAACATCTTCTCCGGCTTATACCGGTCGCCATCCTCTTTTCTGTATATCCCTGCAAATGAACAATCGGGGCGGTATACTCTGACGCAGAATTGCAAATTAACTGCGTTTTGAGGGCTGGCAGCGTTGTTGGGGTTTACATAATTTTCGAAAGGAATAAGCTCCTTCTCCAAGAGTATGTTTCCGTTTTCAAGTCTGCTTATCGCCTCATCCGTTACCTTAACCTTGGGATATTCCGGAAAAAGCCCGTCAACGGGTCTAACGATCTGTTCAAGCCTCCCCTCATCCTTTAAGCTTTGAATTTCAGATAATGTAAGCGCATCTTCCTTTCCGAAGATTCCTACCCTCGTTCTTTCCAGCGAATACATCGTTCCTCCAACCCCAAGCTTCTCCCCTATATCATTACATAATGTCCGGATATATGTCCCCTTTGAGCAGTGGACTCTCATCTTTATCAGCGGTAATTTCATTGAAACGCCGCTTACAGGGCTTTCCGTTTCACCTATTCTTTCTATCGCAATCTCATATATCTGTATCTTTCTTGCCTTTCGCTCTACCTCTATACCCTTTCTTGCAAGGTCGCAAAGCTTCTGACCGTTTACCTTAAGAGCCGAGTACATTGGCGGAACCTGCTCCTGCTCGCCGACAAAGGACATGATCGCGTCCCGTACTTTGGCCTCTGTAAGCAAATCGAGCTTCGGATAATCCTTTATGATCTCTCCCGTTATATCCTGGGTATCCGTCTTTATTCCCAAAAGCAGTTCGGCGACATACTCCTTGTCGTGATCCATTAAAAGCTCCACTACCTTTGTCCCGTTCCCGAGACATATCGGCAGCACACCAACCGCCTCGGGGTCGAGGGTTCCCGTATGGCCTATCTTTTTCTGCCCGAAAATCCCCCGCAGCTTCGCAACCACATCAAAGGAAGTAAAGCCCTTTTCTTTATATACATTTACAATTCCGTTGTAATTATTTGACATATAAAAAAACCAGGCAGACTGTAGCCTCATGCTTACAGCCTGCTTTTTCATATATTGCTTTATATTTAAACTTTAGTATCTCTCTATATCCCTTTTAAGCTGTATTTTAAGAGCCTCAAGGCTATCAAATTTCTGCTCCGGGCGTCTGAAATGCTCAAGCTCCACAGTTGCCTCTTCGCCGTACAAATCTCCGTCAAAATCATAGAGATAAGTCTCTACGCTCGGGCTGACCTCCCCGCCCACAGTAGGCTTACACCCCACATTGCTTATGGAGCGGTACATTTTCCCGGAAACAAAAGTCTGCCCGGCATACACACCATAAGGCGGAAGAAGCTTGTTCTCTTCGGGATAAATGTTTATCGTCGGAAATCCCAGGGTGTGTCCGATATGATTGCCTCTTACTATCTTGCCCGTAATGGAGTAGGGCTCTCCCAAAAGCGCTCCCGCCCGCTCCATCTCGCCTCCGGCAATACACTCACGGATGAGGGAAGATGAAATGATTTCCCCATCAGCGCTCCTTACCTTCTCTATAAGTTTGAAATCATATCCGTAATCCTTCGACAATGCCTTTAGAAGTGAAGCGTTGCCTTCTCCCCTTCGTCCAAAGGAAATATCCGTTCCCGCAACAATGAGCCGGGTGTTTAACTGCCCAACAAGGTAATCGACTATAAACGCATTCGGCGCTGTCGCCGCAGTTTCAGTATTCATCGGAAACTCTACAAGGATATCCACTCCCATTCTTTCGAAGATCCTGTGCTTGTCCGCATTCGTAGAGAGCACATGAGTATCCCCTCCGAAAAGCGCCGATGGAGGGGGATCAAAGGTAAATACACAGGAAGCAAGTCCCTTCTCCTTTGCCTTTAAAATCTCATCAAGAAGACGCCTGTGTCCCAAGTGAACACCGTCAAATTTCCCGATTGCAACCGCGGTTTCCCGCTCTATATAAAATTCAGATGTATCTGCTATGATTTCCATACTTAGCCCAGCTGCTCAGCAATCTTATCGCTCAGATTATTGACACAGTCATGGAAGGTTCCTTTCATGTTGCAGCCCGCCGCTCTGTCGTGTCCCCCGCCGCCAAACTGCATGGCAATCTTTGCGACATTGACCTTCTCCGAGGAGCGCAGGGAAACCTTAAATTCCTGGGGAGCAACCTGGTACATGAAGATGGCAACATCAATTCCTCGGATGTTGTTAAGCTGGCTTACAATGCCCTCATAATCCTTGGGCTTTACGCCATAGAAATCTGCGGTTTTTGTATCGATAACGCTTACGATACAGCGCTCGTCCATAAACCTAACGCTCTCCATAAGACAGCGCCCCATTATCTGGGACTGGAGATATGTCTTCTCAAAGAACACCCTCTTTATAAGCTTTGAAAAATCAAATCCGTACTCCAGAAGATCCGCCGCTCTTCTCATGGTATCCGGCGAGGTGCAGGAATACTGGAAAACTCCGGTATCCGTAACCATTCCGGCGTAGAGAGCCATGGCGATTTCCTTATCAAGCTTATCCTTGTCCATGTGTTTGCAGAGAAGTTCCGCGGTAGCGCTGATCTCAGGCTCTATGACATTTACATCTGCGCAGCAGCCCTTATTGCTTACATGGTGGTCGATATTGATAGTCTTTTTAGCCTTGTCGAAATACTTCTGTGCGTCTCCGAGCCTGTCGTAATTGCAGTCCAGCGCAAAGTAGACATCGTATGGCTCTTCTACATCCGGAAAGCCCTGTATGATATCCTCATAGCCCCAAAGATCACTGAATATCGAGGGCGGATACTCCAGATTTACATCGACCCTTACCCCGGGCATATTGACCATCAAATATCTGCGAAGGGCAAGGCAGGAGCTTATCGCATCCCCATCGGGACGGATATGACCGCTTATACCGATTCTTTCAGCCCCCTCGCACTCTTTTAAAATATCAAATATCATCAACATCCCCCCTATCCCTGGCGGCGTTCTCGTCGTGGGCAATTACCTCGTCGATCTTGTGTGTCATATTGACACCGTATTCGATAGACTGATCCATAACGAAGGTAATCTCCGGAGTATTGCGAAGATTAAGTCTGTGGGCAAGCTCACGGCGTATGTAAGGTGCCGCGCTCTTAAGCCCCTTCCCGGTATTATCTCTGTCCTCCTCGCTTCCGAGTACCGAGATCCACACCTTGCAGGTCTTAAGATCCGGCGCAACCTGGACATCCACAACGCTTGTCCACGGGCTGATGCGCGGATCCTTAATTTCATCCCTTATGATAACGGAGAGTTCCTTCTGGACCTCCCCGTTAACACGGGTATTTTTAATACTGTTTTTACGCATATTACCTTGGTACCTCTACCATGATGTAAGCCTCTACCTGGTCAAGCTCCTGCACCTTGTCAAAGCCTTCGAATACAAGACCGCACTCGAAGCCAGCCTTGACCTCCTTGACATCATCCTTGAAGCGCTTGAGGGACGCAAGCTCGCCCTCGTATATCTGCTCACCCTCACGGGTAATGCGGACCTTACAGCCTCTCTGGATCTCTCCGTCAAGCACATAGGAACCGGAAATGTTTCCGATAGCGGATGCCTTGAATATCTGGCGGATCTCGGCGTGCCCGATGATCTTCTCCTCAAATACGGGATCGAGAAGACCCTTCATTGCAAGCTCGATATCCTCAATCGCCTTGTAAATGACATCATAGAGTCTTAAATCAACATTTTCTTCCTCGGCGGTAGCCTTTGCGGTGGCATCGGGACGCACATTGAATCCGATGATGATCGCATTAGATGCGCTCGCGAGGGAAACATCGCTCTCGTTTATCGCACCTACGCCGCCGTGGATACATTTAACAACAACTTCATCATTAGACAGTTTTGTAAGGGACTCCTTGACAGCCTCAACAGATCCCTGAACATCGGCCTTGACGATGATGTTAAGCTCCTTGAGGTTGCCCTCCTTTATCTTGGAGAAGAGATCCTCAAGGCTCATGCGACCCTTGATCTCCTCAAGTTTCTTAGCCTTGTTCTCTGCCTTATAGGTCTCCGCAAACTGTCTCGCGGTCTTATCGTTCTCGTGGGCAAGGAATACCTCGCCTGCCTCGGGAACATCCGAAAGTCCGAGGATTTCCACGGGTGTTGAAGGAGTAGCCTCCTTAACCCTTCTTCCGCTGTCGTCTATCATCGCACGGACCTTGCCGTATGCAGCGCCGGCGGATACGAAATCTCCCACATGGAGAGTACCCTTCTGGACAAGTACGGTGGCAACAGGTCCGCGTCCCTTGTCAAGCTCTGCCTCGATAACAAGACCTCTCGCGGTTCTGTCGGGGATGGCCTTGAGTTCAAGAACATCCGCGGTAAGAAGGATCATATCAAGAAGATTGTCGATACCCTCTCCGGTCTTCGCGGAAACGGGAGCAAAGACGGTGCTTCCGCCCCAGTCCTCGCTTATAAGCTCATACTCCGAGAGCTCCTGCTTAACTCTGTCGATATTTGCGGAGGGCTTATCGATCTTGTTTACGGCGACGATTATCTCCACGCCTGCTGCCTTCGCGTGATTTATAGCCTCAACGGTCTGGGGCATAACACCGTCGTCTGCGGCAACTACAAGGATAGCGATATCCGTGGAATTTGCACCACGCATACGCATCGCTGTAAACGCCTCATGTCCGGGGGTATCGAGGAAGGTTATCTTCCTGCCCTGAACATCAACGGTATACGCACCGATCGCCTGGGTAATACCTCCCGCCTCGCGGTCGGTGACCCTTGTATTTCTTATCGCGTCGAGAAGTGAAGTCTTACCGTGGTCTACATGTCCCATTACGCAGACAACGGGCGGGCGCTCCTTAAGCTTATCCGCATCCTCCTCGTCCTCCTTTAAGAGTTCCTCGATTATATCAACCTTTACCTCATGCTCACAGAGTATGTCATACTCCATGGCAATGGTCTCGGCGTCCTCAAAGGAAAGCTCGTCGTTTAATGTAACCATCTTTCCTGCAAGGAAAAGCTTCTTTACGATATCTGCCGGACGCTGCTTCATCTTTTCCGCAAGATCCTTGATCGTAATGGAATCGGGAAGGGTTATAACCTTGATAACCTCCTCCACAGCCTCCTGCTTCTTCTCGGGCTTGATAAAACGTCCTGCCTTCTTAAACTCGGGCTCCTCCTCGTAGGCTATATCTCTCTTTCTGTCTCTGTCTTTTCCTTTGTCTCTTCTTCCGCCCCTGTTCTTTTCTGAATTTTCTGCAGGAGCCGACCCACCCCCGAAGTTTTTCTGATTCCGAGCTTCTCCAAATCCAGCTCCCTGTCTTTCATTAGGCCTGCTATCTCTACCACTATTATTAAAGCCACGGCCACTGCCTGAACCGCTATTGCCACCGCGGTTATCCCTTGGAGCCCCTTCTTGCCCCTGCCTGCCAGGCCTCTGACCTTCTGCCTTACCTTTGCCATTTGCTGCACCTCCTCTGCTCTGGAACTGGCCTCCCGCAAAGCCCTTCTGTGAGGGCTGACGGTTTCCGCCGCCGTTTCCGTTTCCTTCTCTTACGCTTCCGCCGGTTGGAGCATTCGTATTAACAACCGGTGTGCTGTTTACATTAGTGTTCTTTGGGGCAGTCTCGGTATTCGTATTTGTATTAACATTCTCTGCAGGCTTCTGGGCAGGCTTTTTAGGCATATTTCTGTTGTCGGGTACCATCTGTACCGAGGGAGTCGGTGAAGGAGGTGTAAGGGGCTTAATGCGTCCGCCCATCTGTCCCGGTCTCGCAAAGCTGTTTCCTCCGCCCTGGCGGTTTCCGTTCATATTCCCTCCCGGACGGTTTCCGCTCATGTTTCCGCCGGACCGACCCGCCTTGTCATTGAGAACAATGCTTATCCTCTTTTTCTTCTCCGGCTGCTTGCCCAAAGGAGCATTTGAGTTCTTCTGCTCAGGCTTATGCCCGCCCTGTCCGCCTGTGGAATTCTTCGCGGACGCTCCGTGCTCTGCCCCGGGAGTACCTGCCTTTACAGGCTTTTCCTCCGTCTTTGCGGATTCTTCCTTAACAGGCTTTACCTCTGTCTTTGCGGACTCTTCTTTTGCCTGCTTTTCCTCTCTCTTTATCATTTCTTCCTTTGCGGGCTTTTCCTCTGAGCTTACTTCCTGCTTTTCCTCTTTGTCTGCGCCCTTTTTCCCGTATTTATTCTTTATCTCGGCAACCTGGCTTTCATCAAGTCCGCTGGAAACACTTGTCACTCCAAATCCCATGTCTGTAGCCATAGCAAGTATCTCTTTACTCTCTGCGCCAAGCTCCTTTGCAAGTTCATGTACTCTCATTTTCGCCATATTCACAATATCCTTTCGATCATTCATCCAACAAAGTAACAAGCTTCCCGGCAAATCCGTGCTCTAAGACCGCGAATGAGGTTCTTATATCCTTACCGACCGCATGTCCGAGTTCTTCCTTGTCTCCCCATATTCTTACAGGTACTTCGTAATATGAGCATTTATCCTTAAACAGCTTTTTCGTATTATCCGAGGCATTTCCTGCAACTATCACCAGATATGCCTTGCCGCTCCTTATGGCATCGAGGACCTGTGCCTCTCCGCTTGTAAGGTTCCTGCCCCGCTGCGCCAGTCCCAAAAGGGAGAGTATCTTATTCCTGCTTTCCATAGCTTTCAAACTCTCCTTTCAGTTTTTCGTAAACATCGTCCGGAATCCTCTCTTTAAAAGAACGCTCAAGTCCCTTTCTCTTAAAGGCCTTTTCAAGACAATCGGCGGACCGGCATATATACGCGCCTCTGCCGTTTTTTCTTCCGGACGCATCGATTGAATAACCATCGGTTCCTCTCACTATCCGGATCAATTCACTTTTATCTTTCTTTTCTCCACAGCCCATACACTGTCTCTGGGGAATCGTCTTTGCCATTTAACCTGCCTTACTCCTCGTTCTGAGCGCTCTCACCATCCTCGGCGAAATCACCCTCATAATATTCCTCGTCATACTCCTCATCATCATAGATGTAGTCCTCATAACGGAATCCAGGTGAATCCTTTGCCTGTGTCTCAGACTTGATATCGATCTTATAGTTTGTAAGTTTGGCGGCAAGTCTCGCATTCTGTCCGTCCTTGCCGATAGCAAGCGAAAGCTGGTTATCGGGTACTACTACCTTCGCGCTCTTTTCATCGGGGTCCGCGAATACCGCAACAACGGTCGCGGGCGAGAGCGAATTCTGGACAAGCCTTCCGGGATCCTCATCCCAGTTGACAATATCGATCTTTTCTCCGCCGAGCTCGTCTACAACCGCATTAACTCTTGCTCCGTTCATACCTACACATGCGCCCACGGGATCAACATTCTCGTTGTTGCTCCATACCGCGATCTTTGTACGGCTTCCGGGCTCACGGGCAATGCTCTTTATCTCTACGGTTCCGTCAGCTATCTCTGTAACCTCCTCCTCAAACAGGAGTCTTACAAGCTCCGGATGAGTGCGGCTTACATTGATGCGGGGTCCCTTGGTGGAACTCTTTACATCAAGAACAAATACCTTTACTCTCTGTCCCTCGCGGAAGGTCTCTCCCTCGGCCATCTCGCTCTCGCTGAGGATCGCATCCGCCTTTCCGAGATTGAGGCTTACGCTCTTTCCAGAGACACGCTGTACCACACCGGTAACAACCTTTTTCTCCTTCTCGAAATACTGATTAAAGATAACATTGCGCTCTTCCTCGCGGATCTTCTGGACGATGACCTGCTTGGCGTTTCCTGCGGCAATACGGCCAAACTCCTTGGACTTTATCTCAACATTAACCACATCCCCGACTTTTGCGGACTTGGAAATTTTCTTTGCATCGGCAAGCGTGATCTGGAGTGCCTTATTCTCCACATCGGCAGCAGTCTCCACTACTTCCTTGCTCGCGTATACAACATAGTCACAGGTCTCCCTGTCCATCTCAACATGCACATTCTCACTGGATCCGAAATTCTTCTCGCAAGCCTGTATAAGTGAGTTCTCGATCGCATCGAGGAGAACATCACGGCTTATGCCCTTTTCTCTCTCCAACAGATTAAGTGCTTCAATCAGTTCTGTGTTCATAATTTTTTCTTTTTTCCTCCATAAATATATTCAGTTTTTCAGCTTTGATTTCATTGCGGCTTTTTCAGCATCAAAAATCCAGTTTCAGTCTTATAACCGCGATATCCTTGCGGATAAATACTTTTTCGTCATCATCGGTCAACAATGTTATGCTGTCCTTATCAAAGGCCTTAAGCTCGCCTTCGAAGTCCTTACATCCCTCAAGCGGCTTATAAAGTTTTACCTCGACCTCTTCCCCGATGCTGTATTCAAGATGCCTGTCCTTTTTTAAGGTTCGTCCGAGCCCCGGACTGGAAACCTCCATTATATAGGCATCCTCAATAAAATCTTCCCTGTCAAGTTTTTCGGACAGAGCTCTGCTGACCGCCTCGCAGTCATCTATATTCACTCCCCCGTCCTTGTCGATATATGAGCGAAGATAATAATCGCTTCCCTCCTTTACATACTCGACATCATAGATACGGACTCCGTACTGTTCCGCAATTGGGGCAAGGAGTTCTTCTGTCCGCTTCTCGTAATCTTCCTTTTGCGACATACCCGCGTTCCTCTCCTTATTTAATAAACGGCAAATGTATGACAAATCCCTCCATCGTTCCTCCGGAGCATTTATCAAAAGCTCTTCGATATATAAAGAAGAGTGACTCGCAAGCCACTCTTCATAGTTACCATTATCAATTAACATAACTTATATTACGCTTTAAAAATTCAAAAGTCAACATAAAATATGGATTTTTTCAGTTTTTTCAAGCATTTTTACAGGCTTTTACTGATTGTACTCAGTACCCTTTATATTTTTTCCTCCGATTCTCAGTGCTCCCATTGAAACTTTTGCATTTATCTTGGCGTTTTCAAGGTTGTCTGAATCGATCTCAACATTTCCGAGGCTGCACTTTGCAGTAATCTTTTCAAAGTTTCCAAACACTTCGATATTACCAAGTTCAGAAGTAAACTCTCCGTCCTCAAAGTCAGTATTTTTAAGTTCAATATTACCCATATCGGTATCGGCGTTAATATCTTTTGCCGTAACATTTGTCAGTTCGATGTTACCTGCGTCGGAAGAAATATTGGTATCTCCTACCTTGGAATCAGCGATTTCTACATTGCAGGCATCAGTCTTTATACTTAACTTTTCGGATATAATATCATTGAAAATAACATTTCCCGCGTCACCGTCAATATTAATCTTTTCAAAAGTAAAACCTGAAACCCTCATATCACCTGCATCAAAATTGGTCTCAAGATCGCCGAGCTTTGTTCCTTCGGGAACATAAATAACCATCCGGTATCCGTCCTTAGGAAATCCGATTCCGGCGTCTCCCAAAATATTTACAGGAGATTTTACGGTTACCTTTAGTTTCTCATCATCAATCTCAAAATCAACTTTTGTATTTTCTGGAAACTTATACATATATCCAAAATCGTTTCCCTGCTCTATTTTAAAAGAAACCACATCCGAGTTAACCTCTATATCCTTAAAGCTCTCCAGATTTCCTTCCACAACATCAAATTCATTATTCAGGCCCATAAGATCAAACCATCCGCTTTTAAATCCGTTAAATCTTCTTCCGATAACCAGAGCGATGACGATTGCGGTTACCGTAAACATTATAACAATTACTGTTGTTTTAAGTGCTTTCATATCCATACTCCTTTTTTTCGTATATTAGCTGCTTTTTTACTGTTCCTTGTCTCTGAGAGCTTTCTTCAAGGGTTTATGCAAAACTCCGGCGATAGGCCATATAATCCAGGTAAGACCCCAGTACATTGTAGTAAAGCTTAATATAAGATATAAACAGGTCATAAAAGGCCAGTAGATCGACATACAGAAATCTGCTACAGGGCTTACATATTTGTACTCTCCCTGTTCCTCCGGTTCGTATGAATACTTGATGGTTCCGCTTCCGTTGAGTTTAAGAAGGCTTTCGTATCCACTTGAACGAAGGCTACTGTATACCACAAGAAGTACTCCGATGCCTACGCAGATAAAGAAGAATGCACCGCCAAGGTCACCAAATCTCGGGATCACATTCGAAATTATAACAGCAGGTATCCAGCTCACAACGAAAAGCAAAATGCCAACGGTTAGTATAAGAGTATGGCTCCTGTCGTAAATTGCTTTCTCTTCGGCAACATATTTGGTGGCATCCATAGAAAGGGTGCACTTTTTCTTTGAATACTTTTTCCAGCTCTCGCCTGCGTTTGCTCCAAGCACAATAAGTATAACCCCGGCAGCTATCATAAGGCATACAAGCAAGAAGTTTATAAAGCCTCCTTTTCCGTTTAAAACGGCTTCTGAAATGATTCCAAGAACGGGGCTCATAACGCAAAGCGCGATTCCGAGACTTATCTTCGTGGATCTTTCAGAGCTTTCTTTAAGAAGATTCTCCGCCTCATCTTTTGCAATAACGATTGCCGGCGCCTCATCCCTGGTAAACCTCTCGGCCTCAGTTTCAGCCTCACCCCCCGCTTCATCCTGGACCACTTCATCTTCAAGTCCCAAAACTTCAGCAAGTTCGCTTAAGTTACCGAACTCCGAGATGACTGTTCCCACAGCTTCATTCTCTGTTTTTCCTTCGGCAATAAGTTCATTGAACTTGTCTTCCATCATCTGCCAAAGCTCATCCTTGGCTTTTATAACCGAAGGTTTGTTTGGAAGATTCGCAAACATTGCGTCAAGATAATTCTTAATAGTCTCCATTGATGTTCTCCTCTATAAATCTCTCGATTACTTCTTTTGTAAGGTTCCACTCTTCGCATTTCTCCGCATAATATCTTCTGCCTTCATCCGTAATGCGATAATATGTACGCTTTTTTCCTGTTCCTTCCGCTTCGCTTGAATAGGATTCAACATATCCGTTTTTCTCCATTCTTGAAAATGCGGAATATAATGTCGTTTCCTTAATAATGTACTTTCCTTCGGATCTGGTTTTGATCATCTTGGAAATCTCATATCCGTATGATGGCTCCGAAAGAAGGCAATACAGGATGATGGTATCGTTACATCCGCGGATAACATCGCTGCTGATTTCCGTCATCGCAGTTTCTCCTTTCAATTTATAAAATACTTTATCTGTCGTTCCAACGACTGTCGTTACTTCTTCTATCGTTCCAACGACTGTCGTACTACGCTTGTCGTAGTAAATATAACATTATGTAACACATCTGTCAACACTTAGTTTAAAAAAATTAGTAATTATGTCTCTTATACTGTAATATGGGTTTCTGTTAAGATATCAATATCGAGTAGAAAGAATATATTAGGAATCAAAAGAATGAAGATCGCATTTTTTGATATAGACGGAACCCTCACATCCGAGAAAGACGGAAGGGTTCCCGAGAGCGCAAAAAAAGCCATACGCCGAGCCCGCGAAGCGGGAAACCTTATGTTTATAAATACCGGTCGCTGCTTCCAGAATGTTGAACAGCGTTTCCGCGATGTGGGCTTTGACGGCTATGTAAACGGCTGCGGGACCCATATAATGATCGGCGGCGAAACCATCCACTATCACCCCCAGCCACCCGAGAGGATAAAGGAAATACTCCGTCTCTCCCGCGAGACCTGTGTCGACACACTTTTCGAGTGCAGATATTTTGTAACCTTTGACCACAGACATACTCTGAAAAACCCAAATGCCATAAAACAGCGCGACAGATTCCTCGAGAGGAACTATGATATTGCTCTCGATGTGGATGCCCCGGATTTTACATGCGATAAATTCGTATTCTGGTTCTCCGATGAAAGCCAGCTTAAAGCTATGCGCGAATATACGGACAATTATTTTGAGTGCATAAACAGAAGCCCTGACTTTCGTGAATTTGTACCCATCGGTTACAGTAAAGCAACGGGTATTCAGCGGGTTCTCGATCATTACAGTCTTCCTCTTGAGTCTGCCTACGCCTTCGGGGACAGCATGAACGATGAGGCTATGCTGAGCTATGTAAAGCACAGCGTTGTAATGGGTAATTATGAGTCTCCAGAAATATTGAAAACAGCCGCCCATGTTGCCGGAAAGGCAAGCGAGGACGGCCTTGCAAATGCGCTTGAGGAGCTTGGATTTTTCTAAGCAGACCCTAATAAAACGGTCAGTTTCCGGGCTCCATTTCAAAATTATGTTTTTTAAGAAAAGTTATAAATTCCTTTGCAGGGAGCGGTTTCGAGAAGTAGAACCCCTGAATGAAATCGCATCCCATCTTGCGAAGGGTCTCAAAATCCTCTTTGGTTTCAACTCCTTCTATAACAAGCTCCTTGCTTATATCCTTCATCATACGGACCGTGTTGTTCATAATGGATTTTCCCGAGGTCGTATTCATATTATCAACAAGGCTCTTGTCTATCTTGACGATCTTGAGCGGAAGCTTTGAAACACGCTGGATATTTGAATACCCCACTCCGTAATCGTCAAGGGAGAATGTATATCCCTGTTCAGATAAGGTCTTCAGGTTGTCATCCATCACCTTTCCGATATTCTCGTATGTAGTCTCTGTTATCTCAAGATTGACCTTCTCCGTTCCGACCTTATACTTGTCGCGAAGCTCCGAGAGTTTTTCCGGCAGCTCACGCTCAAGACACTGGGCGACCGAAAGATTTATCTCGATATATGAAAGACCGAGCTTTTCTATTTCATTCTCCGATGCAAATCTGTGCACCGCCTCAAGAACATAATCTCCTATCGGGAGTATAAGTCCCCGTCTTTCAGCCTCCGGGATAAACGAGGCCGGGGATATCTGACCGTACTTTTCGTCGTTTAACCGAAGCAGCGCCTCGGCGGAAATAAATTTATGATCCCAGATTGAATATATCGGCTGGTAATATACTTCAAAGCTTCTGTTTGCGATTGCCCTTGTAAGTATATCGTTCATATTGCTTATGACCTGGAATTCCTTTGTCTTTACCAGATCTGCCGCTTCAACATACATATCATTGTGAGGAGCCAGCTCCGCAAAATGATGTCCCAAATGTATTATCTCCCGAAAGTTGCTCAGCACATCGGGATATTTTATCGAGCACACCCTCGGATCGAGCTTTGCTCCCGTTCCCTTAAGATCCTCCGTGTACTTTTCAACCTCCGCCACAAGCTCCGGAATCGTCCCGCTGGCGTTGAAATCGTGCTCATCGAGAACCATATAGATCGAGGCCGGATGCTCAAAGAAAAGTTCGGCGTGAAGCTTGCATCTTCTTGCAATGAGAAGCGCCTTGCTCGCTATAAGCCGGATATACTTGACATATCTTTCCTCCCCTAAATATGCCCTTACCTCACGGCCGTTGATAAAACGGATAACAATTATCTGAACCTTCTGATTGGTTTTCATAACCTTCCGGAGATAATCCTGATATGCATTCCAGCTCTGAAGACCGACAACCGAATCGATTACCTCCTCCGGTCTCATAACAAGAAGCTCGATAAACAGAAGGGCCAGCGCGGAAGCAACCATCTCAACAAGCAGCCCGGGGCGCAGATATTGCACAACAACCGCGGTGTATGTCGTAATATACATAAAGAAAAGCGATATCCATTTCTGGGTTGAAAGGAATCTCTTGCAGTAGATAAGATGGATCATTCCTCCGATAACATAGAGCGTTGCGGTAAAGTAGAAAACCTGCATCATCGGTCCTCTCATATATCCATCAGCCGCAGTTATGCTAAAACAGTCACCTGTAAATAGATTCGACACAAGGAACCCGAGAAAAACCGCAAAAGGTACAAAAAGGAATGCCCCCACAGCCTTCTTTCTCAAGTTATACCATGTGTTGGTTATCGAGAATATAAAGAAGAAATACAGAAGACCTGTTCCATTATGGAAAAAGAAATACCCATATGCGAAAATGGTCGCAAAAACAAGCCTAACCGGTGTAACCGGCTTGACTATGACAAGAGACTCAACACCGATATCGCAAAGGGAAGCCAGTAACGAGGTAAGTAATATCCAGTTAAATAAGAGATTTGACCTGCCCTTTGTCATGCCTCTGGCAAGGGATGCATACAGCAGGATAGCATAGATTGGAACCGCTATAAAATCAAAATATAAAATAGACTGCATGACAAACCTCGTTTCGGAGAATATTAGCATATGCCTTCCGTCACAATAGTATATCATACAGTCCTGATTTTACGCTATCTTTAAAATGTGGAATTTGGATAGGGGTTTTTGTAATTATTACATAATGGCTTTTTGCTCATACATATGCGGGCATCTTCTAAAATAAAATCAAATTGCTTCGCTTCTTCGAAGCTCCCGCAATTTGCAAAAAGTATTCGCAAATCGCTCATTTGCTCTGCAAATGGCTTTTTGCTCATACTTTTTAAGTTCTCTAAAAAAGGAACTCTCGCTACTGCAAGCAGTGCGAGAGTTCCTTTTTTGATAACATTTTATTTAGTACATCCCGCCCATTCCGCCGGCGCCGCCTGCGGGCATAGGAGGTTCGGGCTCCTTGATGGTGGAAACTACGGACTCGGTGGTAAGGAGTGTGCTTGCTACGCTGGTCGCGTTCTGAAGAGCGCTCCTTGTAACCTTTGCGGGGTCAAGGATACCTGCGGCAACCATGTCAACATACTCTTCCTTAAGAGCATCAAAGCCTTCGCCGATCTTTGACTCGCGAACCTTGTTAACGATAACGCTTCCCTCAAGTCCTGCATTCTCTGCGATCTTTGCAAGAGGAGCCTCAAGAGCCTTGAGCACGATCTGCGCACCGGTCTTCTCATCTCCCTCGAGAGAATCCGCAAGAGCTGCAACCTTCTTTGATGCGTGGATATATGCGCTTCCACCGCCGCTGATGATACCTTCCTCTACAGCTGCTCTTGTAGCTGCGAGAGCATCCTCAAGACGAAGCTTAGCCTCCTTCATCTCGGTCTCGGTAGCTGCACCTACGCGGATAACCGCAACACCGCCTGCGAGCTTTGCAAGACGCTCCTGGAGCTTCTCTTTGTCGAAGTCGGAAGTGGTCTCCTCAATCTGCTTCTTGATCTGGGCGATACGAGCCTTAATTGCTTCCTTATCTCCCTCGCCGTCAACGATAACGGTGTTCTCCTTCTGAACCTTAACGGATTTCGCTCTTCCGAGCATATCCATCGTCGCTTCCTTGAGATCCAGTCCGAGATCGTCCGTGATGACCTGTCCGCCGGTCAGGATTGCGATATCCTCC
>JAFVCL010000094.1 GCA_017479285.1 Lachnospiraceae bacterium | reverse complement strand
GGAGGGGATGCCTATGACAGTATTCGAAATAATGGCATTGCTGTCCTTTTCGATAGCGGTGTTCCAGTTGGGATATCTGTTCGGAAGCGAACAAAAGAAAAAGAAATAACCGCTCCCGACCAAAGGATAGCGGTTATTTCTTATAACCATATATCTGAGGGTCAACCGTGAACTACGGCAACACCTCTTTTATGGTTAAATCTTACACCATAACCGCATATCAGTCAATCTGAGATTTTCTGTATTCTGTTTCATCTGCCATCATGTAATAGTTATCATTTTGATATTAGGTATTCCCTTAAAAGACCTCTCAGTAATGGGATCCTCAATTACATAAAAGATTTGCGAACCAAATTTACACTGCTCCAGTTTTCTGTAATCTAATTTTCCATTTTCCGTGTATGGGATGCTGTCAACGATCGTGTACGCTAACGCATTCTCCCTTTCCCCACTGAGATACTCAAGCGTATTTCTCATAATATCCACGACCACAGTTTCTGCATCTTTTTGATTATCTGCCAGATTTATGAATGCTGTCGGTATTACTCCGGATTCGCTCATATTTCTTTTTATACCAACCACCCCACAATCCTTCACTGCCGGATGTTTCATAATTGCATTCTCTATCGGAATCGGACTGACCTGATGTCCGTCAGGGCGTTTCATAAGCCTTTTATATCTCCCGACAAGATATAAATGACCATCTCTTGTTACAAATCCTTTATCGCCGGTTCTGAAATATTTACTGTCACCATAAAAAATAAAACATTTGTCATTTTCTTCGGGGCAATTATAGTATCCCCGGAACATTGTTAGTGTTTTTACGCATATCTCTCCCTCACAGTCATTTTCAAGTACATCTCCTGTCTCATGATCTATTACGAGGATATCAACTCCTGGATAAGGTATTCCACTGCTTCCATAAGCGTATGAGCGCTCATCATATGAAAAGCTGCTTATAAACATAGCTTCTGTGGAACCATACCCGAAAACTATTTTGTTTGGCATTCCCAATTCCCCGAAGCTTTCATTTTCCGATCTAAGCTTTTCCGGAGATATATTATCTCCTCCCATCACATACAATTTTGCAAATGCCATATCTACCGATCTCTTCCGACATTCCTTGAGCAATACATCGTAAACATCCGGAACCCCGACTAATATATTCGGTTTTTTTCGTATTATCGACTTAATGGATGTGTTAATGTCAAACCTTGGTATGATATCTAATACTACCCCGTTACACAATGCATCATGCATTCCAACACAGGAGCCATACATAGAAAAAAACGGAATATATCCGTAATACACATATCCTCTTTTTATTTCACGATACATCACTAAGGTTTGGTTTGCTAATATGTTATACGCTCTGTCTGAATGCTCAGCACCCTTAACCGAATCTCCGCTTGTTCCGCTGGTATTAATGATTAATGCCGTTCTATCCGGATCATATTCTGCTGCAACAGGTCCTGTATATTTACCACCGCTTTTAAGGAAACTTGAATATCGGATATACCGCAGTCCCCTTCGTATATTAATCTTTTTGGTAGAGTTTATTATCTCTCGAATAAACCATTGTTTAATGCCAATCCTCTTGCTGTGAAAGAAAGATATTACCGGCGAAACAACAACAGTAACTAAATTCTTCAGTTGTGTTTCATGTTCAGCTATTTTAGAAAAATAAGTGTTCTCCTCACATATAAAGAGTTTAGCATTTGAAATATCCAAACACCTTTTTATCTTACCGATTGTATACCTCGGATCAATCAAATATGCACTTGCTCCGATTTCATTACACGCATATATGAAATATACTGTCTCCGGTGTATTGGGGAGGCAAATCACAGCACAATCCCCTTTTTCTACACCAAAGGCTTTCAAAGCTTTCGCATGAAGAAAAATAGACTCAAATAAATCCCTGTATGAAATATGCATACCCATATAAAGCATTGCCGTATCATCTAAGTATTCTTGATTTGCTTTACGAATATGATCAACCATCTTTTCATCTGTTCCGTCAGTAACGATACTTATTACATTTTCCGGATGATATAAAATGTCAAAATTATGTCTGTTCTGCATATTCTGATAGTCTCCCTTTGTATTCGCCTTTTTCAAAAGTTCTCCCATATCTTTTACACAGTAGTATATAATAACTTGCTCATTTGAGCAAGTTATCTATTACATCTGAACACTATTTTATTATCAAAATGAACATTAAAATATCAGCATAAGAGGATAGAATATATGGATGTAATTCAAAGAATTGACGAACTGATGAAAATAAAGGGATGGTCAGACTACAAACTCGCTACAAAGTCCGGACTGTCCTCTTCGACAATTGCAAATATCCATCGAAGAAACACTATCCCCTCAATACCCACGCTTGAAGCAATCTGTCAAGCGTTGGGGATATCTATGTCGCAGTTCTTTGAGGAAGATAGCGTTATTACTCATTTGAGCAAGGAAGATAATGAGTTAATTAATGATTGGAAGCTGCTTAATGAAAACAAAAAAAGAATTGTTTCAGAACTGATCAAAGAATTAAAAGAGTGCTAAACCCACAACTGTTAAGACATAACAATACACCTATGATTACTACATAAGTGTCGATACGGGTATGTATGCAGTGCGTCATCCTGCACCCCAAGTGAAACAGACCCTCCGTATGCCGACAGGATCACTCTGTTTCCGGGAGCCCAGGGCCATCCCCTGCATCTGCTGTATGTGACCATTTTGACTTCGTCCCCCATAAGTCATTTATATTTTATCAAATTCCGTGTATAAAAAAAATTAACAGGGTTTAATCTATGATATCCTTGCATATTTCGTTATATGCCTCATCCGGGTCGCACTCAATATCCGGCAATATCTGCAGGTTTTCCTTGCTTTCATCTATGCGATGCCATTTTTTGCTTGATATCTGAAAATAAATATGTGACTCCGGAAGCAAAAAGCCCGAAACCTCGCCATAGCTTGCGGGCAGATTTCCACTGGCTTCCCCCACAACCTTACCGAGACCGTTGTCCTGTATAAGCATTGCAAAATCTATGGCGGAGCTGTATGTGTAGACGGATGTGATCACATATATATTTCCGGAGAAACCGTAACCCTTTTTCCTGTTTTTTTCAACCTTTGCATCCGATTTTATATATATCGGACCAAGTCTGGTCTCATCAGCCCAGCCCTTAATCTCGTCCACATCGAGATATCTGATAAATTCATCTGCCACCAGTGAACTTCCACCGGAATTATTCCTTAAATCCACGGCTACATTCTGAATATCCTTCTCATGTATCTCCTCAAACATTGCCTCTACAACCTCCCTGTAATGCCGGTTGTATGTGCAGTTATCAAGTGTAAAAACCGCCAGACTTTTTTCCTCGTCGATCTCATAGCTTACGAAATCGTAATCCCCGTCGTCGCTGCGCAGGTCTTCCCCTGTAACAGACTCCTCATAATCAAGATACTCCTCCATCACAAGAAAGTCATCCGCCGTGACAACCACATCGGTATGATCTCCGGCTTTTGTAACATAGTTGTAGATTATATCCCCCGATGTATCTATATCCAGATACCGCAGTCCCTCCAATGTGGATATCCTGTTTTTAAGCATTCTTATCCCATAGTCTTCCGTATCATAGCTGACATATCCCGGCTTCTGTTTAAGCATTTCCTCGAAGGTTACACCGTTTACCGCCACCAGCGTATCTCCCACTGTTTTATGCTCATAAATATGCTTCATATAATGGGGCTCAAGATAATTCTCCGATATATTTGTATGTCCGTCACCCAAAAGTGAATAAATACCTGCCAGTTTGCGGCAAAACTCATATCCGGCTATCCGGTCCATGCTCTCTATATCCTGCCTGACTTTCTCAGCCTGAGCCTCCACATCGGCCGGAAGTCCGTGAAGAGTCAGCGGATGGATCTTCTTAAGATATTTCATTGCAAATTCATAATCTTTTAACGCCTGCTCCTTAGTCAGAACCCTGTTGCCCGTTTCCTCGTTCCACGCATAGTCTCTGTATGCGTCACTGTTCCAGTAAATATTTAACTGAGTTGCCGCGGTCATGATGAGGATTGTGATTAAATCCAGTGCAGCAAAAAGTAAAACCCCTGTTTTCCCCGGTTTCCTGCCAATTTTTTTTCTTCTGATGATAAAAGCCGCATTTACGATTATGAGCCATACAATTGTCAGTACAAGAGCTGCGATCTCATCAATATTCATTATATACAGATCCAGCGGGATCAGCCCGAGAACCGCTATATGGATTAGCACAATGCCTGTATTTTTCAGAGCGTTTAATACTTTGCCTTTCATATTTCGGATTACAGTCCTTTCCCTTATATTCATTTGCCAACTTCAAGAACATAAACATCGGATTCAAATGTAGCACTTCCATCATTCTTGGAATAAACCGAACTGTGATCATATACCATTCCAAGTTTCTTTAAAACCCTGGCACTGCCCACATTTTCTTTTGCACATTCACCCTCAAAGGAATGTGCTCCGTAGGTTCTAACTGCGTGGTCTATAAAAGCTTTCATTCCTTCCGTCGTATAGCCCTTCCCCCAGTCATCAAATCTGTTCACATAAGAAAGTGTCCAGACATCTCTTTCAACAACATGGTTCAGCGCATATATACCAACAGCGTGTCCATCCTCTTTGCTGATAACCAGCATAAGTATATTGACTCTCGATTTCGGATCCTTCTTTGGGAGCCATGAAAGCACTTCCTCCGGAGTCTTGCACACGGAGCTCATCAAATACTTGTAAACCCTGTCATCCATATCCCATGCAGCCATAGCCAGATAATCATCCGGCCTTAACCGCCGCATTATAAGCCTGTCGGTCTCCACAACTTCCTCACCGGGATCAAACAACTGATCTTTGTCCATTTTTCGTTGTCCTGCGCTCATCCTCTGATCTTATCCCTCCTGTAGAGAAGGAAATATGCTCCGAGGAATACCCCGATTCCAAAGACGGCAACGATTATCTCAAGCATTATGGGCGATAGATTGATCACACCCGCCAAATTCAGTCCTGCTATGGCATCCATCAAAGTATGAAGCACGATAGCCAGAGGATACAGCCAGAATTTCTTTCCATCCTTGCAGGCATAAAAGACCAGCATCGAAGCACCGGTATGAAACATAAAAGCAAATATGCGCTCGACGACGGCAATAGCCAGGTCCCCCGCGGAAAAAGCCGCAAGCTGCGCTGCTATGGCGTATCCCTGCTCTACCTGCTCGGGCGCCTGCGCAGCCACCTGGGCGATGATATTGCCGAAAGTTCCCGTATTGATCATTACCGCATAGGCAAGATTGGAAATATATGTAATACCGAGTATGATCATCACCTCAATACCTCCATGTCCAATGCCATGTGATATTCCCGTTTCACGGTTCTTTCTGTTTCTAAGTACAGTCTTAAATGCAACCAGTCTGCCTGTCTCCTCAAACACCCCCGGGAAAAGGCCTACGATCAGCGCCCAGAGAACAGGTCTTGCATTAATAAACTTAGCCGCCGCATGAAGCGGGAGTCCCATCTGAGTGGGAAGAATCAAGGCATTCTGTATCGGCTTTTCCAGTATCATCGCAAAGAGAATAAATGTCGCCGCACCTATTAATACAGTCGTAAACCTCTCTTTTTTCTTCACAGTCCAGACGATTGCTATGATAACCGGCACTATCAGAAAAATCAATAATCCCAAAACCAGCAGCCCCATCTGCAAGCTTCCAACCTTAGCAAATTCCATATAGCTTTCCTCCCATTTTGCTTTCTATTGACCCCATCTCCGTCCCCCTGTGTCAAAACTAACCCTGCAGCTTTGCAACCACTTCGTTTATAACCTTGCCGTCAGCCTTACCTTTCAGTTCTCCCATAACGGCCTTCATGATCTGCCCCTTGTTTCCGGTAGCGATGACATCAGCGAACTTTTCCTTAAGTATCGCCTCAACCTCCTCTGCGGAGAGCATCTTGGGCGCATATTCCTCAAAGACCTTAAGTCTTGCCTCATATTCCGCTTTAAGTTCTGCTCTGGAATCGGGGCAGGTTTCTATCTGTTCTTTAACACTTTTTATTTCCTTGAGGATCGCCTGATCCGTCATTTCGTCGGGAATATTTTCGCGGCAGCCCGCATCTATAGCAAGCTTTTTCGCCGCTGAAACAAGAGTGGAAATAGCATCCTTTCTCGCCTTGTCATGATCCTTCATTGCCTGCATCATATCTTTTTGTAAAGTAGTAAACTCCATTGTTTTACCCTCCTAAATAATTCTTGTTTATTCATTATAACACAGATATTCTTAGCCGCACTTCCAAAACAATTTAAATTCCTCAAGATGCTTTTCCACAGCTAAAAGAAGTCACCGTTTTGTTGCACAAAATCTTCCGTAAGTTCTGTTGTTCCCGTTAAGGCCGTATCCTTTCTGTAGAATCCAACAAAGTATGTAGCAGGATTGCCGGAGGATGCAGCCGGAATTGACTACTTTTTCCTGTTTTCCCGGGCATTATAATACTCGGCCACAAGGCTCCGGTATCCCCACTCCTTCAGGCTTTCATACGATATACGGTAATTTCCCTTGTAATGTCTGCCTGTAACACAGTATCTGGCGTATTTTTGCATATACTCATCAATCCTGCCGAGATCCTCCGAGGTCGTGATGTTCGGAAAAAACCATCGGCTCCAGGAGAAATCTCCATCTTCCCCCTCATCATAGAATTTATGGTTCATAGCCTTTATAAAGCCTTTTGCCGCCTTGTCCCCCGGAAGTTCCCTCTTGTAGGCCCACCTTCTAAGCGCTCTCGCCTTACGCCTTATTTTTCCGTTTATCTTCTCGACTGAATGCGGCGCCAGTCCCACAACGCCCTCCCTGAATGAGAACCCGAGAAACTCAAATTCCTCGCCCGGTGTCGTTACGCGCCTCTTCGTCGGATTGAACAAAAGTCCTCTTTTCGATATTTCCTCTGTCAGCTCCCCCTCGATCTTTTCTATCTCCTCTGTTGAATCCGCAAACACAAGAATATCGTCGGAATACCTGAAATACAGAATATCTCTTTCCCCGAACCGCCTGTCAATATCCATCAGATATACATTAGCCAGAAACGGAGCTGTCGGGGTGCCTGCCATGACACCGAACTTATGTAAACCATCCTCACAGGCAGCCCTGCTGTCCTGTTTGATTTTTGGGGTAAGTAACATCTTTTTAAGAAAATCCAGCGCCTGTCCATCCTCGTCCTTTAGAAATCCAAGTTTTTCAATAAGCTGCTCCGTCGGGATGGAGTTGAAATAATCATGAAGATCCGTTTTCAGGCTGTATTTTTTCCAAATGCCTTTTGTACCGGTTATCCTGCGGATAGCATCCCCCGGACACATATTTCTCCTGAAAGCATAGCAGTTATCCTCAAACATACAGTCATACCTTACGGACAGCAGATACGCAAGCATCTTGAGGAAAAGCTGGAAGTCCCCCTCATACAAAAATATCCTTCTTTTTTTACCGTTTGAATGCTTTGATATCTCCCTAAGGCAGACGGGCGGAATTTCGATACTCCCGTCAGCAAATGCCTCAGAGAATCTCAAATATCTTTTTTCCGAGATAAATTCCTCCAGCTCCTTCTTTTCGGCTAAAGACATTTTTCGGGTCCTGTCCCTGTATTCAAAAAAATCGAGCCAGCATCCCTCGGACATAAGTTTTTCGGCAATGTTCATTTCCACATTATAAAAAAAAGAAAGAGAAAACGCTTTGAAGGAATTAGAAATTCCACCGGACCGTACATACCCCGGCAGCCTGCAATACCATTATCAAGGGGTCCTGCTGGGTCCGTCCACAAGCGCGGTGTATCCGCATTTCTCTTTCTTTTTAAGCAAATTCAGGGGTTCCGGATCCAAGACGGATATAAACCGGAACGCGTTAATTACTACCTGTAATCATAATACAATCTTTTGCCCAAAGAGTATACTATAATTTTTTTAACATGCTCTGTTTAAGTTAAAACTCTTGCCTTGGGCGTAAACTTGGATATAATAATACTTAAAGTAAAAAATATCCCGGAGGATGAAAATGAATAATCTGCCTGATTTCGATGAAAACTGCTCATACTGCGCCGAGGGAGAGCTTTTGGACGCGTTCGGAATAAAGATAGCCGAGCTTCCCATGTCAAAGGTTATCCTTTTTAAGGAGCAGAGCCACAAGGGGCGCTGTATCGTTGCCTGCAAGCGCCATGTGGACGATATAAGCGATCTTACAAAGGAGGAGCGGGCTCAGTATATGGAGGATGTAAGCCATGTAGCGGAGGTACTCCATAAGCTCTTTAACCCGGATAAGATCAATTTCGGAGCTTACGGAGACACGATGCACCACCTTCACTTCCACCTTGTTCCCAAATACAGGGATGAGTTCGAATGGGGCGGAGTGTTTGCCATGAACCCCGGCGCGGTAAAGCTTTCTGACGAAGAGTATAAAAAGCTTATAGAGCTGATACGGGAGGCTTTATAACTACATTCCCGATGCCATCTGCGCTCCCTTCGAAGTAAGAGAGCGCAGCTTTTGAATATACAAAATATACTCGGCGATAAGCTGCGGCCTTGTATCATATACAAAGCTGTACCCGGTCCAGGTTCCGTATCTTCCGTTCTCGGGGGTGCGGACCTTGATCCCGGTTCCGCCGTAGGATTCCCAGCTTCTTAAAACATCGGAATTATCGTCTATAAGAATATCCGAAGGGGTTATCCTTCTTCCGGTCTTCTCCTCAAAAAACGCCGCTTTTTCGGAGCCGCAGGGTACATATATCCGGTTTTTTTTCGGAATATGCGGAGCGTGCATATCCATCCAGTAATCCTTATCATCCACTGAATGTCCGTCCTCGAGCCACGCCGCCCCGTATGTCCCCACCGCACACCCCATAAGCGTAAG
The DNA here is from genome assembly GCA_017479285.1 of Lachnospiraceae bacterium. Classification (GTDB taxonomy): domain Bacteria; phylum Bacillota; class Clostridia; order Lachnospirales; family Lachnospiraceae; genus AC2028. The sequence goes on along the minus strand of JAFVCL010000094.1, from coordinate 19,974 downwards.
TATTCCGGATGCGGTAATAACATTATCATGGGGAAGAACAGATCTGAAATATCCCTCCTTTTTAACCTCATCAATATCTACCCATCTCCAGCAGCTTAAAGTCCCGTCCTGGTCAAAAAATACCGCCGGTTCCGAAAAATATTCTTTTCTCATGAAAATACCTCCCAAGCTTTCTCTCCAAATCCTGTAAACTCTCAAAACCTTATGTTTTCTTTACAGGATAAGGATACCAAAGATTGGGAGGCATAAATTACTCTAAATCCGTATTCCGGCGAAAAACCCTTTTTTATGTCACTTCCGCGTCCCTTAATGCCGAGACTATCTTTTGCTTAAAATCCTCATCTCCGAGATTTGATTTATCCACAAGTTCAAGACAGCCGTGATTTAAGAGTATTATCTCGTCACAAAGGTCAAGCGCGATATCCAGAAGGTGGGTTGAAAACAGGATAACGCGTCCCTCCTTCTGGCTCCTCAATATATCCTTCATCTCCTCCGCAACCACAACATCCAGAGAGGTAAGCGGCTCGTCCAAGAGCATAAGCCTCGGCGAAGCGATTATATTTATCAGCATCTGCATCTTGTTCTTTGTACCATGTGAATAGTCCTTCATAAGTCTGTCCCTTGTATCCTCGGGAATACGGACATAATCAAGATATTCCTCCACGGTTTTAGGCTCCTTTATTTTGTCCGAGTGGATATCCATAAAGAACCTTACAAACTCCCGTCCGGTAAGAAACTCCGGCACGGTGGGCGTCGATAAGACATAGCCGATGTCATCCGCCCCAACGGGCTCGTTTTTTTCTCCCTCCCGAAAGAAAAAGCTTCCCCCGTTTACCTCAGTATCGCTGTTAAGGCAGTTAAAGAAGGTGGTATTTCCCGCGCCGTTACGCCCGAGAAGCCCGTATATCTTTCCCTCCTCAAAGGCATAATCCGCGTCCTTTATAACCTGATGTTTTCCATAGCTTTTTGAAAGGTGTGATACCACAAATTCCATCTTCATATTCCTCAAAAATCATATTCCCGGTCAATAAGTCCCACATATCCGCACTCTTCGATCATCGTCTGCCCCTCCTTCGACAATAACCATTCCACTACCTGCTTTACCTCGGGGCCCGCATTATCCTTCCGATAGACAGCATAGAATTGAGCCGTGAGCGGATAAGTGCCGTTTCTTATACTCTCTTCATCGGGGTATATCCCGTCCAAAGCAAGCATCTTAACCTTTTCATCCCCCACCATCCCGGTAAGGTAATACCTGAAGGAATACCCTATCGAGCCTCCGAGCACGGAAAGCGGATGTCTTTTTACGGGATCTGCCGTTCCCATAAATCTATCCATCATGGTCTGGCTGCCCGAGCCCGCCACCCTCGTCAGCGGGTTTATCATTTTATCCGGGCCGCCCACCTGACGCCAGTTTTTTATCTCACCCCTGTAAATGGACCTTACCTGTTCTGAGGTTAGCCCCTCCACCGGGTTTTTGGCATTTACAAAAAATACAAACGCCTCGAGCCCGATGGGGACGATCTCCAGCTCCACGCCCTTTTCGTCAGCGTATGAAAGCTGATCCGCCGAGGGATGAGCCGTAAAAAATATATCCACATCCCCGTCCACCAGCGCGTTAAAGCCCCTGATGGTATTGTGGTACTGCATGGCACTGTCCGGCGCAAAGTTCTCCCCGTACTTGTTATCATCCGAAAACGCTCCTCCCTCGTACGTAACACACCCTTCCGGATAAAGGTTCTCTATTACGGAAGCGTACACCGGCACAAGCGCCGCTGCACCGTCCAGAACAGGCAGATCATCCTCCGGGCCGAATCCAAAATCCGGTTCCACCCTTGCAAGCTTTGAACCCTCCTCAAACGGAAGATACCCTGACACATCGACCATCTTCAGAGAGGAGGCGCTTCCGAAATTATTTGCAAGACGCCTTGTCAGTGTAAAATACATAAAAAGGTTAACCGCCGCAAAAAGAAATATCACCGCGGCAACCGCCAAAACCTTTTTTACCACCACATCTCCCTCGCCACAAACTGAATTATCGAAGAATAATTGTACGCATGATAAATGTACACCGCGTGTGCTACCGTGATAAGCATTCCAAGCACTGCGATGCACACGAGAATTTTCAAAAATCCGCTTTTTTTCATCCTACATTCCCAGCATTACAAGACTTGATATCAACAGATACATTATCCCCAAAAGACAGGGAATCGAAAGACATATAAGTCCTATAACAAAAAGCACGATAAATACTGTTTTTCTCGGGCGCCCCTCCTGCCCTGCAATTATACCGTCCCTTATAAACAGGACTATTGACACTATGCCGAACGCAATAAGCGCGATAAACAGTATAACCATAAATACAACCCCGATTGATAAAACTGAAACTGCAGCCATTTCACAAACCCTCCTTATCCGGTTTTTGCTATGCACCTGTAAACTGTATTATCTGAGTTTAAAGGTCTTCGGTGCAAATCTGTATATCAAAATATTTGAAAATATGATAAGCGGTACTGTTATGACAAGTCCCGCGATTGTAAGCCATCTTGCCGACACCCCGGCCACGATCAGTATAAAGCCGATAACTCCGATTATGACGGATAAAAACTCATACAGCTTTGACCTTATCAAAAGATCACTTGTAAAGGGCTGGATAAGATAATAGATCGTAAGATTCCATACCGAGTAAAAAACAAGAGCGATCATTATCGTAAGCACTGTGAAAAGATACTGCAGCGGATAGTCCTCTCCGCCCGTCATTGCCATGATAACGATACTGTATACCGCCATCAAAACAGCGGGCAGCAGATTGTACCTTATTACCGAGAGTACCCTTAGTCTGAACATTGTAAGAATTGCCTTCGGTGCTTTATAAAACCCGAAAACAAGAAGTGCTGAATCACAATTGGCAAACATAGCCCTTGCCATATATCCACCCGAATTAATAAAGTAAAGCACAAGTGTAAAGACCGCGGCCCGCCTTGTAAACAGCAGTCTTAAAAGCGACTCCGAAAGCCTGCCTGTATCGCTTCCTACCGCCTTACTGAGCTCAAAATAAAAATATATGGACATAAGCGCGATTACGCCTGCAACGCCTATCACCGTCCCCACCATTCTTCCGATAAAAAGATTGCTGTATCTTTTTAAGAATATCTCGTTAAGATAGTTGAAGCCGCTAAGACCGGATTTAACCTGCGCCCGGCTGATCTTTCCCGTCTTCTTATTTTTTTGTTTATTTTTCCCGTAGTATTTCCTGTTTATCTCCCACTGCGAATACTCCCCGAACATTGCGATCCTGTACAGTCCATAGGGAAATCTTCTTACAAGAAATATGCCCGGGATAAGCAAAACCGCGAAGACTGCCATACACAGCTTCAGCGGCAGATACCTGTTCTCGAAGACAACAAACGGTGAAGCCACTCCTCCCGCGCCCAAGAGCAGGAACATAAAGACAGTCTTAACTACGGCATTTCCGGAGATTGGGACAAATGAGTCCTTACCGTTTCTTAGTTTTCCTGCCGAATCTTTCAGGGAATACACCAGCATCTGCAGACCCAGCGCAAAGACCTTTAACCCGATGGCGCTTACCGGGAGCAAAAGCGCGATATACCACTCCACACCGGCAAACAAAGCCGTCGGAATCCCGAACAGAACATAAGCCGCCGATAAAGCCATGGTTTTATACAATAGTCTTGCGTGGATAAATTTCCCGGCATCCATCCCGAGAAAGAAGACCAGATATCTCGCCTCTTCCGTAATGCCGAACAGATTGTCAAAGAGGTTTTCTATTATGAGGATAAGCAAAAAACCGAATAAATAAACCGTCGTTCTTGCGTAATCATTAAGGGATGAGAGCATACCGGAGGCGATGAACAGAAAGCCGAAAAGACACAGCGGTCCGAAGAATGCCCTGGCGATTTCAACTCCTATGGACATGATAAGAGCAATGATCTTAAATACCCTTATCCCGTATATCCTCTCGCTGATATGCCTGCCTATTATCGGAATATGTCTTATCCCGTATAGTATGCCGTTTACATTTATTGTATTTCGCATGCTCAGCGTTAAACCGAGCGATCTGAATAACTCTCTCATCTGTGTATGTTGTCTTAACTCTCTCCCGCCCCGTTTTTGATTCTTTCCCGTTCATACAGCAGAGTGGCAAGATAGTACTCCAACCTCTGTTTTCCGTCCTCCGGGTCAAAATCCGTAAGTTCTTTTATCTTTTTCATGCGATACAGTATGGTGTTCTTATGAATGAACATCTCCGCGGACATCTTGTTTACACTTCCGTTGTATTCAAGATACAGTTTTAAAGTCTCAACAAGACCCGAATCGTGCTTTTTGTCATATTCGATAACCGGCTTTAAAAGGTTTTCACCCATCTCCTTTATAAGCAGCTCATCCGGTAAGGAGTACACCAGTCTTTCGAGACCTAATTCATCGAACATGACCAGCGGCTTTCCGGTGTCAAAGGCCTTTCTCGCCGCGTACTCGGCTCTCCTATAGGATATGCTTATATTGCCCGCATCGTACACAGGGCTTCCTATACCCACATATACCTCCCTGTCAGGCATACGGTTTCTCACACGCTTTAAGAATCCGTCGATTATCCAGTCTCTGTCCGATTCCTCCACCGCGTTGAATATCAAAAGAAAGTACCCATTGTAATAAAGGAAATGGGCGTTGTGTGAAATATTCTCAAGGTATATCTGGAGTCTGTAGCCGATCCTTTTTCTGTCCATGGAATCCATGGTATCAAGGGACTCCGTGGTAAATATCGCCACCTGAAATTTACCGTCAACATCAAAGGCGGCGGACAGGTCATCCCGGTACTCCTCCTGCGCCTGGGGGTGCTCTATCGCTTTAATAAATGCCGAGGAAATCTGCTCATCCGTCTGGGACTGTAAAAAAATCCGCACCGTGAGGTCCTTTATCATATCAGCCATCGACATTTCCCAGGGAACGGTAAGAAGCGGAAGATCGCACTCGTCTGCCGCCTTAAGAACGCTCTCCGGGATTTCCTTTATATAATACCCGGTATTGACTATAAGTCCGGAGCAGTGATGCTCATCCAGAATTTTGACAAGCTCCCTTAGCTTTTCCTCGGTTCCGAAGCCGAGACCCGTAGTTACGACCAGCTCCTTGCCGACAAAATTATCCGTTATTGTTGTATCCTCGACCATGAGAAGCCAGCTTATAGAATTGGCCCAGCCGTTCTTTCCAGCGACAAGCTCCATCTTGTACTTTGAGGAGGCAACTATTCTCATATCCTCGATAGTAAATCCCATATTTCCCTGTCAACCCTTTTCAGGTTTCCCCCGTTAAAACCTTTATACCGCTTTATCCGGTTTCCGATACCTGCAATACATAACCATTATAAAATATTATAGCCCGTCACACCAGCCTGAAATTTAATTGTTTAAATGCAGCTTTTGTTGCCGTTTCCAAAAAGCAAAATGGCAAAAATAACGATTATGTAGTATCATTGATATATTGATATGGTATATTGATATGAACAAGTGATATGAATCAAAATGTGAATAAAAATATAAACAAGACTATGGACAAAGGAGCAGCTCTTTTATGAATAAAAAACAGTATATTATCCCGGATAAGGAATTTGATAAAAAATATGATAAAGAATATGATAAAAAATGCTATAAACAGCCTTATGAGCATAAGGGCGGACAACGCTTTGGCAGATTCCCCGCCCGGATGTTTTCATTTTTCTTGACCCTGCTCCTTCTTCTGTCGTTTACTCCCTACATGGAAAGCAGCGCGGCGGATACCCCCACTGCGGAGAATGTAAACACAAACCTCTGGGGCAGCGGCGGACAGATTACCTTCGACCTTGCCGGTTGTTCCGGGTATATGACAATAACCGTAGTCGTAGAGTTTAATTCCGATATCAATTCCCCCTCGGGATGGGGCTTTGATTCCTATACGGGAAACGGCAGACAGGTAACGGCGATTGTCCGGGCCGACGGGCCTAACTCCTGGGGAATAAACGGAAGCGTCGGAATCCAGGTGGCGGGTTCCGATCTTTCCTCCGCGAGTGTTGTAAGTGTATCCGGTGAAGGAAGCTATACTCCTCCCGACTACAATAATAACCAAAACAATAATCAGGATAACAACCAGAATAACGGCGGAAACAATAACCAGGGCGGAGAACAGAACAATTCCTCCGAAAGACCCGAATTTTCCTCCCCCGCAGTATCAACCTACGGAACTGCCGGTGATGACTGGCTTACGACAAAGGGGTCTAAAATCGTTGACCTCAACGGAAACGAGGTATGGCTTACAGGATGCAACTGGTTTGGATATAATACCGGAACAAATCTGTTTGACGGACTCTGGAACGCAGAGCTCGAATCCTCTATAAAGGGGATTGCCGACCATGGCTTCAACCTCCTTCGAGTTCCCATGTCCGCGGAGCTTCTCCTTAACTGGAAGGACGGCAATTACCCCCAGGCAAATTACAACCACGCCTATAACGGCAATTTAAACTCACTGAATTCGCTGGAGATATTTGACTATGTCCTTACCCTGTGTGAGCAAAACGGAATGAAGGTAATGGTCGATATCCACTCTGCAAACACCGATGCCTCGGGACATAACCACCCGGTGTGGTATACCGATAAGGTTTCCGAGGACAAATACATCGAATCGCTGAAATGGCTCGCAGACCGGTACAAAAACTACGATACCCTTATCGCATACGACCTCAAGAACGAGCCCCACGGAAAAGCGAGTGAACAGACCCATGCCATCTGGAATAACTCAAGCGACAAAAACAACTGGAAGAGAGTTGCGGAGCGTGCCGGAAATGCGATACTCGACATAAATCCCCACGCCCTTATCGTGATAGAGGGAATACAGATATACCCCACAAATCCCGGAAAAAACGACTTTACCTCGACCAATGATTCCGACTATTACAACACCTGGTGGGGCGGAAACCTTATGGCGGTAAGGGACTATCCAATAGACTTCGGCGATTCCGCAAGAAACAGGCAGATTGTTTATTCCCCTCATGATTACGGTCCCCTTGTTTACGAACAGCCCTGGTTCAAGGGCGGTTTTACATACGATTCCCTGTATAAGGACGCATGGTATCCTTACTGGCTCTACATCGCGGAGGAAAACATCGCCCCCATCCTTATCGGTGAGTGGGGCGGCTTTATGCAGGGAGACAATCTTAAGTGGATGGGCTACCTGCGCGATCTTATCGGAAAGGATAATCTCCACCATACCTTCTGGTGCTATAACGCAAATTCCGGCGATACAGGCGGACTTGTAAAGGATGACTTCAAGACCTGGGACAATGACAAATACAATCTTGTAAAGCCTGTACTCTGGCAAAACAGCAGCGGACAGTTTATAAGCCTTGACCACGCGGTTGCTCTGGGCGCAAACGGCGTAAGCCTATCCGGCAGTCCAACCCCGGTTATAAATCCGGGCAGCGAAGCCGCGTCACATAACGGCAATTCCTCCGGAAATGCGGGGAAGAACGATGAGGATTCCTCCGGACAGTCAGTCACAGAAAAAAACGATAAAGACTCATCTAAACAGGACGATTCCGGAAAAAACGACAGCGACGAAAAAAATGATGCGGATCCTTCCGGGAAGAGTTCCGATAATAATGAAAAAGACTCCGATAAAACAAATACCGGAGAAGCGGATAACAAAGAAGATTCCGAAGGAAGCGCTGATGCTTCCAATACGGAGGATTCCCCGGAAAACGCTGATGTCACCAATGTAGAGGATTCCTGCGCGGAAGTATCCAAAATCGAAGAATCCGGTGTAAATGAAACCGGAAATAACGAAAACTCTGTCCCGGGAGAAGAAGCCGCCGACACTGCCGGGAAAAGCACCACGGATTCCGGCAATACAGACAGCATAAAAACCACGACTATAATCGTAATATCCGGTATAGTGCTTGCCACCCTGCTTACAGGTTTCGGAGTATTTATGATTATCAGAAACAACTTAAAGGATAATAAAAAGCAATAAGGAGTGTTTGTGACCATATCACAAAAATCAATTCATTTTTCAAGCCTTACTCATATTGTTTGTACAAAAATATGTGCTAATATTGAATTATAAGAAAGAGATAAACGGATAGGAAATCCGGATCTCAGGTTTAAATTCAAGGTATAGGAGGTAATGGTTATGATTATGAATTCTCCCTCTCTGATATATATTGACAACGAAAGAAACATCGTTCCTTCATGGAAGAAGCTCGAAAGAATCGATTACTGCCAGGACAGCATCCGCGATATTCACGCAAGGCATATGTGGAGCCTTAAGCAGATCTTCCGCGAGATAGTTTCCTTCTTCAGTATCTGAGAAATATAAGAGCCGGAGCGCAGCTGCTCCGGCTTTTCTTTTGCCCTTTTTTTAAATGCCTTAAATCTGCTTTTTATGATCCGCTTATTACTTCCCTCTGTATCCGGTTCCATACATGTCTTTTATCGGCACTCCAAAGGGGAGCTACCAGCAATTTCTTATCTCCGTCCCCCGTAAGCCTGTGGATCACCACATCCTCCGGGATTATCCTTACGCACTTTTCTAAAATGCGGATATATTCATCCTCCGACAGGACGGATATCCTTCCCTCCAGATATTCCTTTTCAAGATCCGTTCCCTTTAAGACATGGAGGAGCTGCAGCTTTATCCCGCAGGAGCCCACCTCGCACACATGCCTTACGCTCGATAACATATCCTCTGCCGACTCTCCCGGAAGTCCCAGTATAATATGGGTTATCACCTCCAGCCCAAGGTCTCTAAGCTTTCTTACCGCCTCATCATATACCGGCAGTTCATATCCGCGCCGTATGTACCGGGCGGTTTCCTCCTTTGATGTCTGGAGTCCCAGTTCCACCCACACAGGCTTTATTCCGTTTATTTCGGATAACAGCTCCAACATATCCTCCGGGAGGCAGTCCGGTCTTGTGGCTATCGATACCGCCACAATATCAGTGTGCATAGCAGCTTCGGTAAAAAGCCTCCTGAAATATGAGACATCCCCGTAAGTATTCGTAAAGGACTGAAAATACGCTATGTATTTCCCGTCCTTTATCTTATTTGCTACTATTCCTTTTGCATTTTCGATCTGCTCCGTCACGCTAAGCAAAGCACTCTGGGCAAATTCTCCGCTTCCCCCTCCGGAGCAGAAAATGCACCCGCCTGTCCCCAGCTTTCCGTCCCTGTTCGGACAGGTAAAGCCTCCGCTCAAAGCCAGTTTGTAGACCTTGCAGCCGAAACGCTCTCTTAAATAATCGTTTAAAAGCTTCAATTCTGACTCTTTCGTCCTTTAAAATTCCCCCGGAAGCGGAACTCTCTTTCCCTCATCCGACATAACAAGGTGCTCCTGCGCTATCTTTCGCACCTCGGTCTCGTTTTCAAGGAAAAGCTCAACCAGCTCCGGATCAAAATGCTTTCCGGCACCCTCCCGGATAATATCAAGAGCTTTCTCAACCGGCATCCCCTCCTTGTAGCTGCGCTTTGAGACAAGTGCGTCGAAGACATCCGCAATTGCCATGATCCTTGCGGAGAGGGGTATCTCCTCCCCTTTTAAGCCCATGGGATAACCGGTTCCGTCCCATTTCTCATGGTGGTAGGTAGCAAGGTTCTTCGCCTCCTTGAGGTAACCGCTGTTGCTTACAAGCTTCATAGCCTCATCTATAATGCCCCTACCTTCCGTGGTGTGGCTCTTCATTATCTCAAACTCTTCGTCGGTAAGACGCCCGGGTTTATTTAATATAACATCGCTTACCTTTATCTTTCCGACATCGTGAAGCGGTGCGGAGTGGCTTACATCCTTAACATAATCGTCGGTAAGTATGTCAGGGTACATACCCTTTTGCTTCATTGCCTTAAGCATCATACGGACATAAGCGGCTGTCTTTCTTACATGGTCACCGGTATTCTTGTCACGGCTCTCCACAAGGTCCGCAAGTACATAAATGAGACCGTTTTGCATATGGGCAAGCTCTTCGGTCTTTTGCTTGGTGTCCTCAAGATATCCCACAGTCTGGGCGATGGTTTTCGAGAGCGAACCGTAAAGGTTTTCGATCTCATCCCCCGTTTTTATATCAAGCTTCTGTAGCCTTTCCACACTGACATCCAGCGCCTCGTCACTGTCGAACGCGAATTTTCTCGCGCTTATTGTCATTGCTGCAAGAGGGTAGATAAGGTTGTACTCGGATATCCAGATACAGGCAACCAGTATAAGGAAAAAGAACCCGAGAAACAGCGATGCCGTCTTTGTTATAAAGCTGATCCCGTTAAGCGTTACATCCTTCATCTGTATATCCGCCGCGGCATAGCATACACAGTCACCCTTTGAGTTATAGACCGGCTCATAGATCGTAAGCAGCCAGCCGTATGTATCGTCCGTGATTATCGGGTCGATCCTTTCCCCCGCAAGAAGATCCGGTACAAGCGGCTTAAACGACTCATCAAAGGGAATAATGGTCCCCGGATCCTCGCCCTTTACATCATCCGTATCGAGATCAAATACAACATGGCATCCGTCCTCCATTATCTTATATACATAGACATATTCGATCTCCGGGGCGCTTTTCCTTATAGCCATAAGGCTAAGCTCCACAGACCTGTACTGCACCCCGTCATCACCGTCGATCATATACGCGTCCACCTGATCGCCGTCGATCACGCTTGCCGCAAGCTTTGCCACACTCTCACCGGTATGGGTGTACTGCTCGATGGCAAAATTATGATAGAGAAGATAGCTGATGGTTGTCGTTACAAAGGCGATAAAGAACATGATCGCGCTGATCATAATGATTATCTTTGTCCTTAAAGACATCTTGCGGACATTACCCGAAACCGCCTCTTTTCTCTCCTCCTCATTTAAAGGCTTCTGCCGCCAGTTTGCAATGTGAAAACCTGACTTTATGCTCTCCGGTATGATCTTTAACAACAAAAATGCTATGATTACCGTTATCAGCTTATCCACAACATCAATGGAAATATCGGAAATGAACTGTGCCTGAAACACATTGAGCTTTCCGCTCTCCAAAAGACTTTTTGCAAAGGGAGCCGAAATACCCTCTCCGATACCGAAGCCGTAAATAAGATATGTGATTATGGATCCGAAGGCTCCGCCGAATATGGCAAATATTGGAACCGCCGCAAGAGACTTCCAGAACTTCTTAAAAAAGCCTCTGTTGCCGAGAAAGGCCGCCGCAACCGCTATCATCGTGTTTACAACCGCGTAATAGGCATTATCCGGATTTGCGACAATGTTTACGATATTCGTCATGTACCCGACTATCATTCCGGGGAGATAGCCGCCGAGCACTGCTGCCAGAACCGTTCCGATACTGTCCAAAAACAAGGGAAGCCCCAGCGCCCCGACAATATGGTTCGGCAAAAGATTGAACAGCATGGCTATGATATAAAGCATCAATGCCTTAAAGACCGCAGCGGCTTTTTCGTTTTTTTTCGCGGGATCACTCATTCTCTGTCACCTTTTCTCTTTTTTCTGAAAACCGGCGGATAGACAGGATGCCTTTCCTTAGGCCGGTTTGCCCTTTTCCCATTTAAGTCCCTTCCGGGAAGTGTAATCTCTCGTCTCTGCAAGGGGCATCGGCTTTCCGAAAAAGTATCCCTGCGCCCTCTCACATCCGACTTTCTTTAAAAATTCATACTGCTCCACAGTCTCGACGCCCTCGCATAAGGGAGCGAGCCCCATCCCCCGTGAACCCTTTATGATATACTCCATAAGCGGAGGCGTCTTCTTATTGCTCTCAAAATTCTTTAAAAATACCATATCAAGCTTGAGCACATCAAAATCATACTCCGCAAGCGTATTGAGGGACGAATAACCGCTTCCGAAATCATCAAGCCATATCTGATATCCCATCTGCTGCATTCTGTCGCACTCGCTCTTGATATATCCCACATTATCGTTGAGAGCGCTCTCTGTGATCTCAAGGTCCAGCATATCCCTCGGTATATTGTACTTTTCCCTTGTATCCTCCACAAAGCCGAATATATCACAGAGTTCAAAATCCAGTCTCGAGATGTTTACGGATATGGGGACGATATCCTCCCCTGCCTCCTTAAGCTTTATATAATCCCTGCAGACCTGCTCGATAACATATTTGTCAAGATGGTGTATGAGATGGAACTGCTCGAGGGTTTCTATAAACTCTCCCGGAGAGAGCATTCCGAATTTCTCGTCAACCCAGCGTACCAGCGCCTCATATCCGCATATCTCTCCGCTGCTGACCCTGATGACCGGCTGGTAGAACACTCTTACATCCCCCCGCTCAATGGCCATGTCAACATTATCCACCACATACTGCTGCTTTTTCATATTCTCCCGGAGCATCTCGTCATACACACAGTAGATGACATCGTGCCTTCCCTTGATGCTGTTGCAGGCAAGTCTCGCATGATCGCACGCAAGTCCGACCTCCACGCTTCTCCCGTCAAGAAAATATATACCGGTCTTTATCCTGACTCTTTTGTTGGCCTCCTCGGAGGAGAGCATCTTTCTGCACATCTCCTCAACCCTGTCTATAACAACATTCCTCGGGTCCGTTGCGCAGACAACGAAGTGGTCATCCGAGAACCTTGCGGATATGGCCTCCGGAAAGGTCTTTTTTATGCAGTCCGCAAGATGTCTGAGCAAGGCGTCCCCCTCCTTAAACCCGTGCCGTTCATTGTAGAGCTTGAAGTTCGGAATATCGAAATGCAGGAAGGATATGTCCTTCCTCCAGTTGTCCGGCAGCATCAAAAATGTGGAAACCTTGCTGTAGAAAAAGGACATATTCATAAGACCGGTAAGGGAATCCGTGTCATGGTTGCTTGAAAGTATCTCCGCCTCCGCGTATGAATTCCTGTTTTTATTGAAGAACTCATTTTTGTCGACATCGATTATAAAGACATAATAAAAGCTCTTTCCGTTCTTCCAGTGGAGAAGATGTCCGAAGTCCTCAACATATCTGATCTCCCCCTGCTTTGTCACGATGCGGTAGCGCACATAATCATGTCTGTTTTCGCTGTATACCGTCTGGGCCTCGATCTGGTTCTCGACCTTTTTAAGATCATCATGATGAACCATGTTTTTAAAGCTTCCGCCGACATATTCCATAAACTCATCGTAAGTCTCACAGCCGTAAAGCTTTACGACATTTGTCTCGGCAAACAGTATCTTTTCTTCTCCTCCCGCCTCATATATAAAGAAACCTCCGGGAAGCCCTGCCGGTATTCTTCCGCCCGTGTTTGTTTCATAAAATGCTTTTTCCATTGCTTCTTCCTGCTCTTCCTGCTATTGTCCCTGCCCACCCTCACAGATACCTTTAAGCTTTCCCTTCACTCCGGAAGCTAAATTTTCCTTAAATACACAAAGCCGAACACTCTCGCGGATTCGATCACAAAATCGGCCTTAAATGTAACGGGTATGGTATTTACCTCATTACCCGCCACATTTCTGCTCTCAATGCATTCCGCGATCATTTCCTTCGTTACGGGTATCTCAACGGCGTATTCCTCCTCAAGACCGACATAGTGCAGCCTCCTGTAGAATATCTCTTTCCCGCCGATAAGAACATGGATCGACTTACCGTTATCCTCGCGAAGGAAATGTACCTCGAGGAGCATATCCTGTCCCTCAAGAGCCTTCATGTGGTAAGTAAAGCTGCCGTTGGGAGCTGCCTTTCTCGCTGTTCCGTTGTTTGTGGTTCCTACGGAGCCGTTATCCTCCATGGCGTGGAGCTCGTCGTTCTCATACTGTCCGTAGCCCGGCTGAACCGTATCCACTATGCTCTCACGGCGAAGTTCCTCCTGCTTTCTCCTCTCCAGCTCATCCAGAGCCTTTGTTTCCCCGTCAAAGAAATACCAGTATATTCCGTATCTTTGTCTCGTCTTTAAATAATGCGGCGTAAATGTCAGTCCGGTGTCCGTCCCTGTAAGCGTAAATACAGGCTTGTACGGGTCTTTCTTCAGCTTACTGTCTATGGCGGCAATATAATCCCTCACACTTCCTTCTTTGACACAGATGTACTCGCTCTTAACTATCTTGTTTGTGGGGATCGTAACATCCACACCGGTTGTTCCGTCGATCATATTTTCCGTTCCGAGATCGGCGGACAAAAGGACCGGTCCGTATTTAAATGCGTATACATGGTCGCAGTCGGGAAGCCCGGATGCCTTTACCTTAAACGGAAGCTTTATGCCGAAGGACTCTCCGTCCTTCCACTCGCCCTCCGTTACAAAGTATTCACTCTCCATGGACACTTTTTTGCCGCAGTCCATGAAAAGGGGATCATCGCACCAGTCCGGAGTCCTTACAAGGAATTTCGCTCTCCTTTTCTCCGCCCCGTCCGGAATGCGCACGGTGAACTTAACCACATCCGAATCCGGTATATCCGCCTCCTGGATAAGCTTTATTCCCAGCTCTTCGTCCGTAACCTCCGAAGAAAGGAAGGTGTTTACTATAACAGAGCCCTCGCCCTTAAAATATATGCTGTCCCCAAGCTTTGTAAAATTCTCCATTCCGCTTCCGGTACAGCACCAGAACTTATCCTCGGGAGTTCCGTATACCTTGTAGTATCCGGTCGCCATCGGCTGGAAATACATGGTCATTCCGGTCTCCGGATTCTGCGAGGAAAGTATGGCGTTTATAAGGGTATTCTCATAATAATCCGCATACTTCTTATCCCCGGTTATCATAAAGAGCTTTCTGCTCATCTTAAGCATATTGTAGGTATTGCAGGTCTCGTTGTTGCAGTTCGTGCGCTCGGCATCGAGAATATTATCCTCCCCGAAATGCTCCCACTCACTGTTTCCGCCCGTAGCGTAGGTATGCCTTTCAACCACCATGTCCCAGAATATCTTTACATACTCAAGATACCTTTCCTCGCTCTCGCCGAGAGTCATATATCTGTTAAGAGCACCGAGGAACTTCGGTATCGTCGTATTGGCATGCCGGTTGTTAAGGACATTCCTGTCTCCGGTTGCAACCTTCTCAAAAAGCGAAATCTCGTCGAATGCGTGAGCCGCCTCAAGGTGTTCATTTTTACCTGTTATCCGGTAGAGCTCGTAAAGAGCATCATTCATCCCGCCGTATTCAATACTCAGAACCGTTTGGTGTGTTTCCTCCGACCACCCCGAGGTCCTTTCAAAGGTCCAGTCCCCGATCCCGGACGCAACCTCAAGGGCAGGCTCATAGCCCGTAAGCTTGTAGGTGTTTACAAGACCGTCAAGGATCTTGTGCATCGTATACCAGGGCACCCAGCTCTCTGTGATAATATTGGTCTTCCCCTCCTCCACAAGGTCAAACTGCTTTTCGACATTGTTAATGTCCTGTATTATCGCGCCAAAGACAAAGCCCGGCTTTCCCTTGGAGTTATCCTGGCACTCCTTAAGTCCGTCCACCAGCTTTTTAATGATATCAAGAAGCGCATCCCTGTCACTTTCATCCGTTCCCGCATTAGCGTAGCCCTGGGCGGCCGCTGTCAGAAAATGCCCCAGAGTATGCCCGCCGATAAGCATATTCTCCCATCCGCCATAACGCATCTTCTTCATGGTAAGACCGGCATTTTCATAAAACCCGGCAAGAAGCCTGTCGGTATCGAGGCTCCTTAAATACTCCACATCCTTTTTCAAGGCATTAACACAGTAACCGTCGGTTACCTTTACATCTGACAGACCAAATTCACGATACATATTTTCTTTCCTTTTTAAGCTGCGGTATTTAAGCTCGGCATCACGGCATTTCCGCCGTACAAATGCCCGATTAAAGTCAAAGCGGCTATGTAACGAACGCTTATCCGTCACATGGCCGCAGTCTTACTTTTAATCATAATTCCCTGTAATACTGGACGATATTTGCAAAGCTGCCGTCCTTAAGCTTAAACCCGCCGGGAATCGTTCCAAGCTCCTTAAACCCGAGCTTTTCATAGATATGTCTCGCGGGCTCGTTATTCTCCACCACCGCGTTAAACTGCATTATCGTAAAGCCCTTTTCCTTCGCGACCTTAAGGCAGTCGTTTACAAGATCCTGTCCCGCCTTCTGGTTTCTTGACGAGCTTCTTACCGCAAAGCTTGCGTTCGCTATATGCCCGCATCTTCCCTCGTTGTTCGGATGGAGGGTGTACAGTCCATGGATATTGCCGCCGAAATCAACCGCTATTCCGCAATATGTCTGCGCCGCGAAGAAATCCTCCCCGCCTCTCGCATCAAGGGGCTCCTCCTGGGGAAAAGCCATTCCTTCCTCGATGACCTCGTTCCAGATATCGATCATGGCAGGTACATCCCTGTTGGCATACTTTCTTACTCTCATATACTTTACTCCTTACTTAGATCTTATTTTCTTTTCTCTCCTATATGCCATATATGTTTACATATACATTTACAGCGTTCAGTTAAATCCTCCGGATATGAATTGTATACACATATACAGATATTTTATCTCTAAATGCCTCAAATGTAAATTCTTTACTTTCTCAAAATGGCAAACACCACATCCGCGATATAGATAAGAATCATTACGATACCCTCGGCCCTTACGATCTTCTTTTTGCTGACTGAAAACAGAAGGACGAGAACACTGACCACGATAAGTATCGCCATATCGAATACCGACGCCGCATTTACCGCCACAGGGTGGATGGTCGATGACACGCCGAGGATCAGCATAAGGTTGAAGATATTCGAGCCCACAACATTTCCTATCGCAAGTCCGGTCTCTCCCTTTCTTGCCGCAACGACGCTTGTTACAAGCTCAGGAAGCGAGGTTCCCACCGCAACGATGGTCAGTCCGATAAGTGTCTCGGTCATTCCTGCCGCCCTTGCTATATATTTTGCGCTCTGAACCACAGCCTGTCCGCCCGCCACGATAAGTACGAGCCCGAGTACGATAAACAGAAAGCACTTCCAGTACGGCTTCTTTTCCTCATCCGTCTCGGGTTCGGGGTGACGCCTTGCATTTATGACAAGATAAACTATGTAAGCCACAAATCCCGCAAGAAGAACTATTCCCAGCCACCTGTATACCATTCCGACCTCAGTTGCCATCGCGGTTGAGAAAATCTTTCCGCTGAACAGGAACTGTCCTCCGGCTACGGCAAATAAAATAGCGGTCACGATGATCGATATTGGGAAGTCCCTCTTTAATACTATCCTGTCCACCGGTACAACGCTGAACAGTGAGCAGCATCCCAGTACCATAAGAAGATTGAACATATTTGAGCCTACAACATTACTCAGGGCAATCTCGTTCGATCCCGAGATAGCCGCCGAAGTGCTGACTGCCAGCTCGGGGGCGCTTGTTCCCATCGCCACTATCGTAAGACCTATTATAAGCGACGGTACCTTAAGGTTACGGGCCAGTCCCGCACTGCCGTCTACAAAGAGATCCGCGCCCTTTATAAGCCCTACAAAGCCTGCTATAAGCAGTAAGATCATCAATACCAAAATCCAGTTAAACACCTTTACATCCTCCTGAAATCCTTATATCTTATCCCATATCCGATTGCTGATGTGGGGCATTTTCCGATGCATTCTCCGCACTGGACACACTCCCGGTCACAGACCTTCCTTACATCCAGCTTGCAATCCCTGGCGCATTTATTGCATCCGATACATTTATTCATATTGACCCTGACTCCGAAAAACGAGATTGGGTTAAAGAGCGAATATATCGCCCCCAGCGGACAGACAAATCTGCAAAACGCCCTGAAGCAAAACATACAGAGTAAAAGCACCAATGCAAGTATAAACATCTTCCATGAAAAAAGAAAGCCCAAAAGAGGTCTCAAAGCCTCATTTTTTATCGTTAAGGGGATTCCACCCTCAAAGGTCCCCACGGGGCAGATATATTTGCAGAAGCCCGGCGCAAGCTTGACTAACGGGATCACTATGACGAATGCCACAAGGATCACATACTTAAGATATGACAGTATCCTTGTTACCTTTCCCTTTTTCAGCTTTGGAACCGGTATCTTATATATAAGCTCCTGCAAAAATCCGAAGGGGCATAAAAAGCCACAGATAAAGCGTCCAAGCAAAAGCCCGAAAAGGAGCAGCGTTCCCACCGCATAAAAAGGGAACTTCAGCCCCGCAGAAACAAGCCCGGACTGAAGACTTCCCAGCGGACATGAAAGAACGGCTCCCGGACAGGAATAACAGTTAAGTCCCGGGGCACAGAGCCCCTTGATATCACCCTGGTATATCTTTCCGGTAAAGAACCCTTTAATATTAAGATTGTATAGAACCGCGGCGATAAGCTGAGTATACCTTCTTGCGAATCTGCCGAATCTGTCTTTTATACCCGATATAAACATTCTAACCCGTAATCCCTGCCTGCAGGACCGACCCTTCGTATATAAGTGGTTTTCACATCCCGTATCCTGTCTATCCGATGCCTATGCACTCGTTACAGATGCGTATCGCCTTGTTCTTTACATCCCTGAATCCACCGTCCGCGATACCATACACGACAAGACCTGTTGCCAGGGCAAGTAAAATGCCGAAGACAACAGCTCTTACTCCGTTTTTTTTCATATTTACCCGCTCTTTTATTTACTTATCAAATATCCGTTCATCACAGCACCGGGGACAGGTCAGTCACACACCTGATCCGATACCGTTGATATGTATATCACAACTCGTACAACCCTTAACATTATATCAAAAAATAAAGATATTTTTATATACTAATAAAAAAAAATATGCTAATATAAATAACAACTTAAACTCATGGTTCTTTACCATATTGCTAATTTTTTACTTTAGGAA
This sequence comes from Lachnospiraceae bacterium, assembly GCA_017479285.1. Classification (GTDB taxonomy): domain Bacteria; phylum Bacillota; class Clostridia; order Lachnospirales; family Lachnospiraceae; genus AC2028. Next base: position 1,194 of record JAFVCL010000094.1, on the reverse strand, counting down.
GGAAACGCAAATTATGAAAAAGAAAGCATTCAGCATCGTGGCATCTATTCTGATGCTCGGTATCGTTCTAATCCTCATGCTTGTCGCGAGTATAGGATATCTGACCGGTCAGGTTATGTCAACCGCCAGCCAGAACCAGGAGCTGTATTATGACCATCTCTACACCATAAGCTCCGATCTCATCAATGCAGACAGAGACTTCTATCAGGCTATGGTTGCCGGAATCGAGCATCATGAACTTCCCGCCGCACCGGTCGATGTTCCCGCAGAACAGCTTCAGGAGCTTATTGACACCTATCTTGCGGATTACAAGGATAACAAGGTTCAGGCCATAGAGCGAGTAAATGAGGCTCACAGCATTGCAAGTGCCGATGCCACTCTCTATACCGGAACTCTTCTTGACGGAAAGAGCTTTGACGCTCTTTACAACGAGTTTATGACCGATTACAAGGTATGGGAAGACAGCTTTAATGTTGAAACCGAGACAGGCGACTTCTCCCTCTTCATCCAGAATTTTGAGACTGCAAGAGGCGCTCTCTCGGATATGACGGATATCACCGAGCAGTGGGCTATAAGTGCAAACTCCGCTCAGATCAAAGCCCTCCAGATCAGGATCATTACAAGCATTGTGATCTTTATTGTTATCACAATAGCAATACTTGTTTTCGCTATCATCATCCTCGGCATGATGCGCAAGAGCATAAACTACATCGTATCCTCCGTAGGCGAGATGTCAGGCGGAAACTTTGTGACTCCCGTAAAACCCGAGAGCATCTTCAACGAGTTCTACTCTGTTGAATACTCAATGGAAAATATGCGCTCCAAGCTTCAGGATTCCCTTAAGGATGTTGTAGCCTGCGCTGATTCCGTTGATGAAAAGGCAAACAACACAAAGAACAGCATCTCCGATTCCGAGGAGAACACCAATAACATTTCCATTGCTGTAGGCGAGCTTGCACAGGGCGCCATGACCATGGCAGAGGATGTTCAGCAGACCGCAGAGATCACCGGAGAGATCGGCGAGAGCATCGACAGGGTTCAGGATGCCGCCCAGAGCAATCTTGAAAAGGTAAAGGCACTCTACGAGGATTCCATCGCTATCCAGAAGCAGCTCATCGAAATTAAGAAGGCTGACGAGCAGACCGACGCCAAGGGCGGACAGGTTGCCGACTCCGTCGGAAAGACCGCAGAGGT
>JAFVCL010000093.1 GCA_017479285.1 Lachnospiraceae bacterium | reverse complement strand
TCCTTTAGTGTAACCGTTACACTAAAATTGTACCATATATTCGATTGCTTTGCAAGCGAAAAGCCTGTTTTCTGGGCTTTTTTGAGACTTTTTACAATGTTACACCAAGTTAGTGTAACTCACTTAGGAAGTTCACAGTAATTGAATACACAAACAGTACCAATAGAATAAAAAATTATATACTGACGGTATAATCATTAATTATTAAATTATAATAATAAATAAATTAACGATAATCGTTAAAAAGTTATTGACAAATGTAATTGTACATTATATACTGCACATATCAGCTGATTTAACTCTATAAACAGGAATATAAATGTAAATATTTGGGAGCGGTGATCGATATGAGCAGAAAGAAAAACATAATTACGCTGATAATCGGCTTTGCAGGAATTATGGCGGGGCTGGTGGGAACCATGTTTGCCAACCGGGGGATAATGGTTCTCCCCATCTGGGCAAGGATGGTTTTGCTTATCGCGGCATACTGGCTGATCGGAGTGGTTCCTCTGGTTCTTGCCATCGTAAACAGGGAAAAGCCTGTGGATTTCGGATTCAGCTGGGAAAAGCCCTTTTTACAGATCCTTATAGGTATCGGACTTGGAGCGGCTATGTCGGTTGTACTTACCCTTGTCCCGCATCTTGCCGGGTTCGGAAACTATGTGGACAACGGGAACAGGTACGGATTTGCATGGCAGTTTTGCTGGGAATTTTTATACTGCACAGCCGGTGTCGGGCTGGTTGAGGAATTTGCCTTTCGCGGATTTATATATACAAGATTTAAGAACATCTTTGGAAAGGATTTTTTGGCAGTGATTTTCAGCTCCGTACTCTTTGGATTGTTTCACATCATGGGCGGAAGCATAGTACAAATGATAATCACCGGATTAATAGGAGCGCTGTTATGCTTCTTCAGGCTGAAAATCAGAAATTGTACCACATTGTCCATAATAATTGCACATGGAGTATATGATGCACTTATAACGCTTTTTGCATCATTGCTGTTAAAGTAGAGAACTAAAATAACCGGATAAAACAGATTTTATGTTGAAAAAGAAAAGGAGAAAACCCATGAATCAGGAAAATGTCAAGATAAGAAGAATCAAAAGAAGCTGTAATGTTGCAAGTATTGTTACCAGGATACTTTTTATGGTATGCGTTGTAGCCTCGGTCATACTCGTGATAACGGGTATTGTTATGATCGCAAACAGAAAAAATATGAACGCACAGATGCAATCTGCGATTGAAAACAGAACAGAAGTGGATGTTCAAAGAAAGGTTGGCGGACTCAATATACATCTTTTCAAGATAGCGCCGGGCTCTATCGACATATCAAAGTACGGTGAGATAGATTCTTCAATCCCCGCACTTAAGGAGATAATGAACGAGACTCCGTACAGCCTTTCGCTTGGATTTACCTTGCTAAGCGCCGGATTTAATGTAGTGCTTCTCACAATTGCTCTGTTCCAGCTCTATTCGGTTTTTGATCTTATCAAGAAGGAAGAGAGTCCCTTTACCCCAAAGGTTTTAAAGAAGCTTCTTATTGCGCTTATAGTCATAGATGTTATTCTTTTGTTAAGTGTCGGTATCGGCGCGGGCGCAATCGGCGGGCTTATAACATGGGCTCTGTATTCGATCATGGATTACGGAAGAGTGCTCCAGATCCAGTCTGATGAGACTTTGTAAGGAGGGGCGTTATGGGAAAAATAATATTAAGACTTGACCGAGTTATGGCGGACAGAAAGGTTTCATTAAAGGAGTTGTCGGAGAAGGTTGGTATTAGTAATGTCAATCTTTCAAAAATGAAAACGGGAAAGATCAGTGCCATAAGATTCTCAACCCTCGAGGCGATATGCGAGGAGCTTTCCTGCCAGCCCGGGGATATCCTCGAGTACGATCCCAATGGGGTGAGCGAGGAGTAAAGGCGCTAAGGAGGGGGAGATGGTGGATCTATCTGCGCAGATAAAGGATGCAGTTTCATTGTTAATGTATTATACAATTAGAACCGGGGATAAAAATGTTGGCAATACAATAACCAACAATGCATAGAATATTGACAATTTGTAGGTTAAATGATTTAATGGATTTAACCTACAAACAAAAACAGAAGAGCAATATGTTGGTTAATAGAGGTTTATAATTGTGAAAAAGAATGTCATTTCCCCCAGAGAAGAATTATCAATGGTTCAATCCGAACTTATAGACCAGTATTATCGCGCCTTACGAGGAATAAAAGCATATAAAGCTGAAATCTGTAATCTCCCTAGGGGAAGCATTGTAATGAAGTCCATAGCTGATAGAAAATATCCATATTTACAGTGGAGAGAAGGAAGCAAAGTATGTTCAAAATATATTAAAAAGGATGAGTTAGAGGAAATAGAAAAGAAAATTGAATTACGAAAAATTAGGGAACGCTCTGTTAAGAGGCTGGAAAAGTCTGCAAGAGATATAGAAAAATTCATCGGAAAGGATTTGCTTGAGTATTATGGAGATAAATAGAGAATCGCTTATTTCGGTGTTATCAGCGCTCAATGAAAACGGAGTTTTGCCATATGTTATTCTTGTAGGTTCATGGGCAGAATTCTTATACGGGGAGACAGCGTTACTGGAAGGATTCTCATCTTACGGAAAAACCACTGATATGGATTTTTTAGTGAGAAACCTAAGAAAACCACCCCAAAAAGTAAGTATAATGGATTCTATGGAAAGGGCGGGATTTCTTTATGAAGAAGATTATATAACCGGTAATTCAAAATTTGTAAATGAAGAACTTGAGATAGAATTCCTAATCTGTCAGATGGGCGATGGTACAAAAGAGTTGCCGGCAACAAACATTGGAGTAAAAGCCCAGCAGATAACACATATGGATGTTGCAAATCGATTTTTTACGACCGTTGAATATGAGGGCTTTAAGATTAATATCCCAATTCCTGAATGCTATGTAATTCAAAAAATGATCATTAATCACAAGAGAGGCTATAAGCAGATTCCGGACCAGGAGAAAGTGGCGTCGCTGATACCTTTTATTGATATAGACATGCTAAATACAGTTTTCAGGTCTTTATCCAGGAAAGAAAAGCAAAGAGTCGAGGAGTATATTCGTAATAATTCGCCTGAATTAAGAATAGAGAGCGGAAAAAAAGTATGTCTCGTTATTAAAAAAAATAGTTGACAAAGAAAAAAAGCCGAAGTATACTTGTATACAATTCAAGGCAAAGGCGTCTTAACTTAGGTTAGGGCGCCTTTTCCTGTTTCATAGGGGACGAAAAGATTCTATTCCCTATGAAGCAAATAATCCGCGGGAACGCGGAATATATTGTGGGTAACAGGCTGCTGTTTTGTCCGTTATCCGGGTTGATGGTGATGCAAAGGGGCATCCGTGCACAATGTCCCTAAGTGTCACCTTTTTTTATGATGCGGGTTGAAAAACGCATAAAAAACAAAGATGAAAAACGCATAAAGGCGTTTGCGTTTTTCACGCGGCTGCAAAGAACGCAGCTCGCGTCGCTAGGAAAAAGTAATGGAGCCATGAACCGCGTGCGCCGACTTCGTCGCCGGGACGCGGCGCGATGGCTTCGCCATGAAAAACGCATAAAAGCATTTGCGTTTTTCACGCGGCTGCAAAGAACGCAGCTCGCGTCGCTAGGAGGATATGATTATGGAGAATGTGCTAAGTTTGATCGATGAAAAAGTTTTTGGGGTGTGGTTCCTTATCGGAGCTGCGCTGGTGTTCTGGATGCAGGCAGGCTTCGCGATGTGCGAGGCAGGCTTTACCCGCGCGAAGAATACGGGAAATATCATAATGAAGAACCTTATGGATTTCTGTATCGGCACGGTGGTTTTTATTCTTGTGGGTTTTGGTCTCTTCCTCGGAGAGGATCTTGTGGGACTTATCGGAAAGCCCGGCTTTGATATCTTTACAAATTATCAGAGCTTTGACTGGTCGAATTTCGTATTTAACCTTGTGTTCTGCGCGACCACCGCAACAATCGTGTCCGGTTCCATGGCTGAGAGGACGAAGTTTTTATCATACTGTATCTATTCGGGTGTTATCTCGGCAGTTATCTATCCGATCGAGGCACACTGGACATGGGGAGGAGGCTGGCTCTCACAGATCGGATTTCATGATTTTGCCGGTTCAAACTGCATCCACATGGTAGGCGGTATCTCAGCCCTTATCGGTGCGGCTATGCTGGGACCCCGTATCGGAAAGTTCGGCAGGGATAAGAACGGAAAGGTTAATAAAGTAAACGCGATTCCCGGTCACAATCTTACGGCAGCAGCCCTTGGCGTATTTATTCTCTGGCTGGGCTGGTACGGATTTAACGGTGCGGCTTGTACTTCGGTAGAACAGCTCGGTTCGGTTTTCGTAACCACCACCATCGCTCCCGCACTTGCAACCGTTACCTGTATGATCTTTACCTGGATCAAGTATGGCAAACCGGATGTTTCGATGTGCCTAAACGCATCCCTTGCGGGACTTGTGGCAATTACGGCTCCCTGTGATGTAACGGACGCGCTGGGTGCAACAATTATCGGTATTGTGGCAGGACTTCTTGTATGCTTCGGAGTATGGCTTCTTGATTACAAGCTTCATGTTGACGACCCTGTCGGAGCGGTTGCGGTACACTGCCTGAACGGAATCTGGGGAACCATAGCAGTAGGTCTTTTTGCAACAAACAAGGCACCCGGTTATTCCATCGCGGATAAAGCCGGAAATGAGATGATCGGACTTTTTTACGGAGGAGGCTTTAAACTCCTTGGAACCCAGCTTTTGGGAATGGTTTCAACTGCCGCCTGGACCGCGGTTATGATCACCCTTACCTTCTTTGTTATCAAAAAGCTTGTCGGGCTTCGCGTTACGGAGGAAGAGGAGATAACAGGACTTGATGCTACAGAGCATGGTCTTGCTTCGGCATATTCGGGCTTTGCGATCATGGATGTATCAGGAAGCTTTGAGATGTCCGTAAATGAAAACACCGACCTCGGTTCACATGATTATCTGGAGGCTACCAAGGCAAAGAGAGAGGCGGCTGTGCCCGTTGTAACAAGTGCCGAGAGGCTGGATACGGGGATTCACAAGGTGGTTATCCTTGCAAGGCTTTCAAGGTATGACGCGCTCCGCAAGGCTATGAACGATCTCGGCGTAACCGGAATGACGGTAACACAGGTTATGGGCTGCGGCGTACAGAAGGGCGCCGGAGAGTATTACAGAGGAGTAGAGACGGATGCAACGCTTCTTCCCAAGGTTAAGGTGGAGGTCGTTGTAAGTAAGATTCCTGTGGAGGCGGTAATAGAGGCCGCAAAGAAGACTCTGTACACCGGACATATCGGAGACGGAAAGATATTTGTATACGGTGTGGATAAGGTTGTAAAGATCAGAACAGGGGAGGAGGACTTCCTCGCATTACAGGATGTAGAGTGATAAGCGACGCGAGCTGCGTACTTTGCAGCCGCGTGGAAAACGCGAACGCTTCTACGCGTTTTCCATGGCGAATGCCATCGCGCCGCGTCACGGCGACGAAGTCGGCGCACGCGGGACTTAGTTCGATAGCAATGTAAATATAACGCGAGGAGGAACAAAAAATGTGCGCGATTCTGACATACGCGGGGGATGTTAATGAAGTCCTTTTTATGGAGATGCTCTCCCGGATGAAGGACAGAGGACCGGATATGAACCGGATAAAAAAGATATTTGGGAAAAGGGACACCGGAGATAATGAGCATCCGGTGGGCATGATGGGCTTTAACAGGCTTTCCATCATGGGACCGGAGCCATCGGGAATGCAGCCCTTTGTTCATAACGGGAATGTTCTTATCTGCAACGGAGAATTGTACGGTTTTAAGTATCTGAAGGATTATCTCTGCCAGCTTGGTGAAGAGTTTGAGAGTGACAGCGACTGCGAGATACTTCTTCCGCTGTACGAAAAGCTGGGGACTGCGGTATTTTCTTTTCTTGATGCTGAGTTTGCCTGCGTTATATATGACGCGGAAAAGAACAGTTTTATCGCCGCAAGAGACCCCATAGGAATACGCCCACTGTACTACGGAAAGGACAAAAAGGGATGTATGGTATTTGCCTCCGAGCCCTCGGCACTTGTGGGAGTATGCGAAAAGATATCTCCTTTCCCTCCGGGACATTATTATGAGGAGGGAAGATTTGTCAGATACAGGGATATGACGAAGGTTACCAAAGTAACCGGAGGTTCCCCGGACGAGATAGTAAAGGGAATCCGCGATAGGCTTATCAGGGGAGTCGAAAAGAGGCTCTCGGCGGATGTGCCGGTGGGATTTCTGCTCTCGGGAGGGCTTGATTCCTCGCTTGTATGCGGGATAGCGGCAAAGAGGTCAGATAAGCCCATTACCACATTCGCGATAGGAATGGATATAGACGCGATAGATCTTAAATATGCCCGGGAAGTGGCGGATTATATCGGAAGCGATCATCACGAGGTCATTATATCAAAGAAGGATGTTACGGAGGCGCTCCGTCCGGTCATCAAAGCGCTGGGGACATACGATATCACAACCATCCGGGCATCGATAGGAATGTATCTTCTGTGCAAGTGGATAAAGGAGAACACGGATATAAAGGTCGTGCTTACCGGCGAGATATCCGACGAGCTCTTCGGGTATAAATACACCGATTTTGCTCCCTCTGCAAAGGCATTTCAGGAGGAGGCCGCAAAGAGGATAAGAGAGCTCCACATGTACGATGTTCTCCGGGCGGACAGGTGCATAAGCGCAAATTCGCTGGAGGCGAGGGTGCCCTTTGGAGACCTTGATTTTGTAAGCTATGTAATGAGCATCGACCCGGAGAGAAAGCTTAACACATACGGTATCGGAAAGTATCTTTTAAGACACGCTTTTGATGAGGATGCGCTTATCCCGGGGAGCATTCTCATGAGAGAGAAAGCCGCCTTTTCGGACGCGGTGGGACATTCGCTGAGGGATGATCTTATTGAGTATGCGGAAGGGTTTTATACCGATGGGGAGTATGAGGAAAAGCGAAAGAAATACACACATTCGATGCCGTTTACAAAGGAGTCGCTTCTCTACAGGGATATATTCGAAGAGTATTATCCCGGACAGTCGGAGATGGTAACGGATTTCTGGATGCCCAACAGGGAGTGGGAGGGCTGCAATGTTAATGACCCTTCCGCCCGCGTGCTCAGTAACTACGGAGCCTCAGGGTATTAGCGACGCGAGCTGCGTACTTTGCAGCCGCGTGGAAAACGCGAACGCTTCTACGCGTTTTCCATGGCGAATGCCATCGCGCCGCGTCACGGCGACGAAGTCGGCGCACGCGGTAGTGGCACGATAGCTTGTTAAAAGCGACGCGAGCTGCGTACTTTGCAGCCGGGTGGAAAACGCGATCGCTTCTACGCGTTTTCCATGGCGAATGCCATCGCGCCGCGTCACGGCGACGAAGTCGGCGCACGCGGTAG
>JAFVCL010000092.1 GCA_017479285.1 Lachnospiraceae bacterium | reverse complement strand
ATGACAGGTTTATTATTCTCGACTATGGAACAAAGAGCGAGAAGATATACCATTGCGGCGGGTCAAGCAAGGACGGAGGCAGGAGAACCACAGTTCTGTCCAAACTTGAGGATATTGGGATATATGATGATATGATAAAGGTACTTCTTGGGAATCCGCCTTTGAAACTAAAGTGACCGTAAGAAATAAAACGTATAGTTTCCTATCAGTTACGAGCTGTAATTGATAGGATTTTTTAACTTAAGATATCCATATAGTCCCTTACCTTACTCTCAATATGAAAAATCTTTGCATATTTTATAAGCTGTGCCTTATCGGTGGAGGTATCTTCAAAATAATCATGGAGTGCCTGGATATAAAGCTGCTTGTCAATCTTATCTTTCCCTTTCACAAGGTCGATTATACATCGCTCTTTATCGTAGAGCCTGACTTTGTTGCCGCTTGGCGATAAAGTTTCTGTTATCCCGATTTCCCACCGTTCGGCATTGATATAATGCAGCCGGATATTCTTATTATCCTTTTTTAGCCGGGAGGCATTAAAGCCCTGCGGCACGGAAATGTCCCATATATGTGGTACACGGTCAGACATATCCCAGAGATATAGCGCTGTTCCGTAAGAATAGATCAGCTTAGGATTGTTCATCTGCATGATCTGGAGATCGTCGGGCATCTCATCCGCATAGTAATATATCCCACGCCCTTCTTTAATAAGTATGCCATCATCTATAAAGGCAGTTATCATCACACGATTGATGCCTGCTTTTTCTATTTGGGCGGTAGTGATAAGCCCGCCGTCCACTTTAGCAAGTTCTCTTAATATTTCAATCCGATCTTTCCGGCTTTTTGACATTTTTATATCCTCCAGTCGAAACATATACCCTTTAATTTTATAATAATAAAGATAAATAGTAAATAGTAGAGGAAAATTTATTTTCTGCAAGGGCAGCTTTTGGGGAGGTGAAGGAATAAAGAGAAATTTTTTTCAATTATTTTGTTTCCATCCGTGACGTTTGGGGATGCCAAAACACAGTTTATAAATGTAAGGATGTTTAGGGAGTTCCTCACGGAAAGGTGGGAACTTGAAGAAATTTGCAAGCAGAAGGGAGCAGGTGGAAGCGGAGTTTGTTGGTTTCATGGAGAAGACCATTTGGAACTGCGCAAGGAATGCGACCAGAAAGATGTGCGCCGAAGAACTGAGGAACAGCGGAGTCTCTTTGGAGACACTGAATGATGAGTGCTATGCGGAATACCTGACTTCCGAAGATAAGCATGATCTGGAGGAACGTTACTGCATTATGAATCTGCAGATTCCGATAAGCATGGATCTTGTAAATCTGCTGTTTGAGGGACTGACGGAGCGAGAAAAACAGGCGCTGATACTCAGAGTGGGATTTGATTATGAATATGACGAGATAGGCGAAATACTCGGGATTGATCCCATGCGAGCGAAAGACTACAAGTATCAGGGCTTGAGAAAGGCGAGGAAAAAGAGAAATGGTGGAAAGTGATAAGGTTGACTACGACCTGATCGTAGCGGCCACACAGGGGAATATGGTAGCCATCGGGATCATCCTTGAGAGCTACAGCAGGCTGATAGAGAAGACAATTTACTGTCTGGCACCGGGTTTACCGGAAGAATGCCGCAGGGATTGTAAGCAGGAAGTAATGATGGATCTGGTCAGAAAGATACAGACGAGATTTAAAGTTTAAGCAGTGAACAGGGCTTCCTGGCATTCTTACATTTATTTATATTTGTCATTCTCATAAAGTCCATAAGAGTTAGGTGTTTTAGCAGGCACGGTGTCTCTTATAGGCTTTTCGGGCTGACAAGTCCGGTGTAAGAATTGCCACCGCTGCGGTGGTATCGAACTTTGAAAACTGAATATCGTTGATCCTGCAGGACATATGGGGCAGTCGAGCTGTCCGGAGGACACGCCATGATATACCTGTTTCTTCATATTTAGAAGAGATGAAAAGCGAAGGAATGCTGTTTCGGGCATTGAAGCAAAGGTAAGTAGCGGTATCGTCCGTTCCGGGAACAGGGAGGAAGGAACCCTGTGCGATGACCCTGCCCATTGATAATGATACTTGCCGAAAGGCGCAATAGAGGAAGCCGGTGCGAACCCGATGCGGGCTGTTATCCTGACAGCCGCTTGCAGGATCTTTATATAAATGTGCTGGAATTTCTCTCATTATGGAGATTTTCAGCACAGTATCATGGGACGGAGACTGTTTCCGCCCTGTGCTACTGTGCTGAAAGGAAAGGAGTTTGGCTTATGACTTTAGAAGAAATGAGAGCGGTCGATGTGAGAACCGTTGACCGGAATACACTGGTGCAGAGATCGTCCGTCAAGGTGGATCCAAAGAAGAGTAAAAGGGAGAGGATAGAGGATTATATCGCACAGATAGGGAATCCTTACTGCTATCTTGAGGGCAAGACGGTCGTTAAGATCAGCT
>JAFVCL010000091.1 GCA_017479285.1 Lachnospiraceae bacterium | reverse complement strand
GGGAGGTGATCGGAATGTTTTCGGAAGCTTTGAAGATAATGGACAGGAATACCACAAAATACATGATCGAGGAACTCGCACGGGAAAGGGACGAGGCGGTTTCCGAGAGGGACAATGCTATATCCAAGTTAAACAACACTGTATCCCTGCTTGATGAGGCGGTTTCCGAAAGAGACAAAGCAGTTTCCGAAAACGACCGACTCCGTGCTCTTCTTGAGGCAAACGGTATTCCCTTGGAATGACATATCAATATTTTTTTTCAAAATATATCAAGAGCCCTGCTTTTAAAAACGGCGACGATGATCCAAAAAAGATCAATCGTCGCCGTTATGCATTAAATTACAAAATCAGTTCCTTGCGATAAGATCATATACGCCCTTGCACGCAGGGTATATCTGTTTGAATACCTTGTACTTTTCCTCGTACCTTGCGGCAATCTCCGGATCCGGCTCTACGGTCTTCTTTATCTTGACGATAGCCTTGGCCGCATCCTCGACAGATGCGTACTCGCCGCAGGCAACAGCCGCAAGCATCGCTCCTCCGAGTGAGGGTCCCTCCTCTACCTCAAGGATATCAACCTTCATGTTCATAACATTTGCCATGATCTTCTGCCAGAGAGGGCTCTTTGCTCCTCCGCCGCAGATCTTCGTCCTCTCAGGTGCAACTCCGAGCTGCCTTGCAACCTCCATTGAATCGCGAAGCGCAAATGCAACACCCTCGAGAACCGCCTGCGTCATATCGGCGCGGGTGTTGTCCATTGTCATACCGATAAATGTACCGCGAGCATTGGGGTTATTATGAGGGGAACGCTCGCCCATAAGATAAGGCAGGAAATATACATGATTGCTTCCGAGCCTTTCATCGGTAATGGGCTCTTGCTCCTTAGCGTAGTCCTTTGTTCCAACTATCTCGTCCATCCACCATTTATTGCAGGATGCGGCGCTGAGCATGCACCCCATCAGATGATAAGTTCCGTCGGCATGGTCAAAGGAATGTAGCGCATTGAACTGGTCAACACCGAATTTCTTTGAGGATATAAAGAGGGTTCCGCTTGTTCCGAGAGAAATATTGCAGGCTCCGTCTCCAACCGTTCCCGTTCCTACCGCTGCTGCCGCATTATCTCCCGCTCCCGCAGCAACGATAACATTCTCCGATATTCCAAGCTGCTCTGCGATCTCCTTCTTGACCGTTCCTACCTTCTGGTAGCTCTCATAGATCGCGGGAAGCTGTTTTTTCTTAACTCCGCAGATGTCACACATCTCGTCAGACCAGGTTCTGTTCTTTACATCGAAAAGAAGCATTCCAGAAGCATCCGAAACATCGGTAGAGTGAACGCCGGTAAGTCTGTATGCAAGATAATCCTTTGGAAGCATTATCTTCTCAATCTTTGCAAAATTCTCGGGTTCATTCTTTTTAACCCAGAGTATCTTTGGTGCGGTAAAGCCGGTAAAGGCGATGTTGGCGGTGTACTGTGAAAGCTTCTCCTTGCCGATACTGATATTGAGATAATTGGTCTCCTCTGTGGTCCTTCCGTCGTTCCAAAGGATCGCATTGCGGATAACATTGTCATCCTTGTCAAGAATAACAAGGCCATGCATCTGTCCGCCGAAGCTTATTCCGGCTACCTGTGATCTGTCCTGTCCCTCGAGCAGTTCCTTCATCCCCTCCATGGACTTCTCATACCAGTCGATGGGATTCTGCTCCGACCAGCCCGGATTCGGGAAATACAGCGGATACTCTTTTGAAACTATCTTTTTTATCTCTCCCTTTCCGTCCATAAGAAGCAGCTTAACAGCGCTCGTTCCTAAATCAATTCCTATGTAAAGCATTTTTTCCTCCTTGTACTGAGTTAATATATGTGTCATTTTTAATCAAAAACTACACTTACCGTTATAAGATCAACCATTTAGTTCATCAAGCAACGAACCTTTCTTCACCCTGAGTCTCCCCCTTGCGGTGGATAGCTCGAACCTCTCGGGTGCGGTTCCGGTAAGAGCCTCGCTCCTCGAGTCGGGCTGGTGTGTACCTACATAAACGGTAACATCTCCTTCCACCGTAACCTCGTTCTTTCCAAGGTGAAGCCCGAAAGCCTCCCACGGAAGCTCTGTCTCGACATGCTTTAGCTCCCCGGGAAGAAGCGATACCTTCTTTAATCCCTTAAGCTGCCATTTCGGTGCCCCCTCTCTATCGACGGATACATAGACCTGTAGTGTCTCCGCCGTCTCGTACCTGCCTAAATTCGTAAGGTCGGCACTTACCTTTAATACCCTGCATTCCCTACTCTCGTCAGGAATAACACTTGCATTTGTCATCTCCACGGGAGAATACGAAAGTCCGTAGCCGAAAGGATAAAGAGCCTCCTTTTCCATATAGCGGTAGGTTCTTCCCTTCATGGCGTAATCGGTAAACTCCGGCAGCTCACTGACCTCATGATAGAAGGTTATGGGGAGCTTACCCTCCGGGCTCGCCTCTCCGAAAAGCTGTTTTGCAACAGCAAGACCGCCCTGCGCCCCGGGGTATCCCGCATAGAGATACGCCGCACACTTTTCCTCTGCGCCCTGCAGCTGCATAGCGCTTCCTGCCATAAGTACAATGATGACCGGCTTTCCGCTTGCTATCGCGGTGTCAACAACAAGCTGCTGGTTTCCGGGCAGCTTGAGGTCTCTTTTATCTCCGCTTCCGTACTGATTGCCTGTATCGCCCTCCTCACCCTCAAGGGTCGCGTCAAGTCCGACAACACAGATCACGACATCGCTGTAATTGCAAACGGTCTTCACCTCACTCATTCTGTCGTCCGCAAGTCCGAGATTCTCTACTCTGTCCTTATACAGATGACACCCCTCGGAATAGAGTACTCTGACGGGTTCGGTATTATTATGAGCCGCATATTTTCTTGTAACTCTCTGTATCCCCTCAAGAACCGTGATATATTCGGATGATGTACCTTCATAATTGCCTACAAGAGCTCTTCTTGAATTGGCATTCGGTACGATAACGCCGATGGTCTTCAGCCCTGTAATATCAAGCGGAAGTGCATTATTCCTGTTCTCAAGGAGGGTCATGCTCTTTAATGCCACCTTGAGATTGAACCTGCGGTTTTCCTCCGTGTCAACACACATATAATCGATCTTATCAAAGGGATTGTCATTAACCTCCCCGAGTATGCCCAGCTTCATACGGGAAGTGAAAAGATTCACGACCATCTCGTCAAGCCGCTCCTCGCTTACCTTGCCCTCTTTTATTGCAAGATTAAGGAGCTCAAAGCAGTTTCCGCAGTTGACATCGCAGCCGTTGTTGGCCGCCAGAGCCGCAGAATCCTCAAGATCCTTCGTCAGCCCGTGTCCCTCATTAAGATCCTTAAGCGCCCAGCAGTCACTTGTCACATGTCCCCTGAAGCCCCACATATCCCTTAAAATATCAATAAGGAGTGTCCTGCTGGCACAGCATGCTTCCCCGTTTGTCCTGTTGTAGGCACCCATTACGGCCTCTACTTTTGCATCTTCTACAAGAACCTTGAACGCAGGAAGATAAGTCTCCCACAGATCCTCATCGGAAACCACGGCATTAAATGAATGCCTTATATCTTCCGGACCGGAGTGAACCGCGAAGTGCTTTGCACATGCCGCAGCCTTCATGTACTTCTCATCATGTCCCTGGATACCTTCCACAAATCTCGCACCGAGTCTTGATGTAAGATACGGGTCCTCTCCGAAGGTCTCATGCCCTCTTCCCCAGCGGGGATCGCGGAAAATATTTATGTTGGGTGACCAGAAGGTCAGACCCTTGTAAATATCCGTGTCGCCGTATTTTTGCTGTTCATTGTATTTTGCCCTTCCCTCGGTGGAGATAACATCCGCGATCTGTTCAAGGAGATCCTCGTCAAAGCTTCCCGCACATGTTATCGCCTGGGGAAACACGGTAGCCACTCCGGCTCTCGCCACGCCGTGAAGAGCCTCGTTCCACCAGTTGTAAGCCTTAATACCAAGCCTGTCCACAGCCTTTGCCCAGTTTGTTGTCTGGCTTACCTTTTCATCAAGGGTCATCCGGGCGACAAGCTGCTTTGCTTTTTCCCTGAACTTCGCATCAAGTTCTTCGTTCTTTGTCATATCCATTATTCTTTACATCCTCTCTATCCATTTATCCATGCAGGAACTTTTCCGAGGTATCCGTCTGCCCATTTTGTCCCTGCCTGACGGAGGAGCAGTCTCTCTATAACAACACCGGGGTCTGCCGCGTAAACCCTTATCGTATTCAAACCGGTCTTTGCGGTGATCATAAAATCAGTCTTATGATCCTGGGTCAGAACACCGTTTGCCCATTGAGGAGATGTTCTTTCACCACCCTCGTATCCCTCATCAACAGTGGGAATCTTTATTATCTTATCGCCGTTTACGGAAATGCCGACAGCCATCCGGTTTCCTTTGACCACGGGATTTCCCGGAGCCGTGATAAGCGTCGCGAGAAGTTCAACCGTCTCGCCAGTTTCCTCCCAGGGGTCAGACTGCTTTCCTACCACAAAGCTGTACTGTGCCACCGGAGAATCCTTCCCCGGAGTAAAGTATTTCGTAGTGGGAAATGCCTTGATACCGCTTCCATATTTGCCGAAATTCCTTAAAACCTTATATGCCCCGCTCTTAGCCTCTCCGGAGTCTGCAAGTTCAAAGCTTTCCGCCTCGATAGTAAGCCCAAGCTCGTTGGCGGCTACCGCATTCTGAACATATCCCGGTCTTTCCTTTGTAAGCTGCTCATCTGTGAGCACAGGTACATAATTTTTATCCTTACATACCCCGGCCCATACCTCAATATCAACATGGGCATTCTTTGTCCTTACCGTGATCAGGGTACTTGTCACTCCGTCCTTAAGATCCTGCGACTCCCTTAATCTATCTCTGTTCAGACACAGGATAATTCTTTTGGACCCTTCGGATTTTCCAAGCTTAAGCCCTCTTCCGGGTTCCGCCACTCTAAGCCAATCCGGTAGGCCAAAGTTTGTTTCTTTATTATCCTCAAAAGCACCCTCTATCGAAAACTCAAGCTCCTCATCGCTTCCGTTATAGACGGTAAAGAAGCAGTCGTTAATATCAGGCTGTAAAAATTCATCTATGATCAGTTTCTGTCTTGTCCAGTCACCGCCCTGGCTGGCTGCCTTTTTATGTCCGGCGGTCACGATCATTCTCGGTCTGTTCGCCGGCTGTGTAAGCATGATGACGGGATAAGCACATTCCTCGTCATTCCAATGGGTAAAGCCGATGTGTTCGGAAAGCATCATTCCGTTCCACTTTCCGCCGTTTATATGATGGTATTCATCTGTAAGCTCATGATCGACAGAGATACACTTTTTTATCCCTTCCGCATACCGGTTGGCTTCGGTCGCTCCAATATCTGCGAGGAAATGGTTCATCCCCGCCAGAAGCTGCATCTTTATAAGGTTGGTGGCGGCCATCGCGGGATAGTACACAAGCTGATAGAAAGCGTCGCACATGGGATCGTATTTCATATCCTCTTTCATTCTCATAAGCATAGCCTGCAGCTCGGATGCTTTGTAATGCACCTTCTCAGCCTCAAGATAGTCTGTGCTGTCGTATACCTTCGGATTAAGAGCCTCCGGTTTTCTTATGTAATTAAGATGAGTATATCCATCGATGAGTTCGATAGTATTTTTCTTATTTACCTCATCAAATGAAGGGAAATTCACATCCACAAAATGCTTTGTATATTCGCTTACGGCGTTTTCATTCCCCTGTCCCCATTTATCGATATCATAAGCAAGGTCAAGAAAATATGAAAGCGGGAATTCCTGCGGCTTTAAGTCTCCGACATTTACGATCCATATCTCCCTTATCCCGTAATCGTAAGCCTGGCTCATCTGCTCACAGGTTCTTGAGATATGTGTGGAATTTATCCATTCATAGCTGATGGGATCCCCGTGGTAGTCGAAGTGATAGTACATTCCCCAACCGCCCTTGCGGTCCCTGTGCCATTCCTCCGGCAGGGTACGAAGATTTCCGAAATTGTCCTCGCACAGCATACAGGTAATCCCGTCCAGTCCCTCCCAGTGCTTTAATCCTTCTGCGTTATCGTCTCCGTGGAAATATTTTTCAACCTCCTTGTAGATCGCTATCATTCTCGGAACACTGTCAAGGTCCTCATTTATCGTCTCCTTTATGAGCCGGTTCTGGGTAGTAACGACTTCCTTGATATAATCGATATTATCCTTTAAGGTTGCCGTCGCGCCAAGGACTTCACTGTCCCTTTCTCCGCGCATTCCCATCGTGATTATATTCTCAAATTTTCCGTTTCTGAGAAGGCCGTCTCTCCAGTAATTCGTAAGTCCTTCCCTATTCCTGTCAAAATTCCATGCGCTGCCGTAAGGCGTATCATCGCCCTTTACAATGTCCCACTCCTCGCTGTGGCGAAGACAGGGCTCATGATGGGAATTGCTCATTACCACGCCGTACTCGTCCGCAAGTCTCGCATTCTCAAGCCCCGGACCGTCCAGAGAGAAATTGGAGGTCCACATCGCAGGCCAGAGATAGTTGCCCTTCAGTCTTAAGAGCAGCTCAAAAACATGGTCATACATCTCGGCAGTAAAGCCTCCGAAATGTTCGAAGGTCCAGTTGCCGAAGGAGGGCCACTCGTCATTTATGAAAAATCCTCTGTATTTTACGGAGGGCTCCTTCGATACGAGGAAATCACCATCGGTTATTTCAATACTGTCCTTCTTTACCGGGGTCACATCAGCAAACCAGTACCATGGACTAACTCCTAAAAGCTCGGAAAGATGGAAAATGCCATATATCGTTCCCCTCTTGTCACTTCCCGCGATAAGAAGAGTCCTGCTGCCGTTTTCCCGGCTTTCTTCCTGTTCCAGGTTCTTAAAGGAATATACCTCCCACTTCCCCTCAATAGAAGCTTTATCGAATTTCCTTTCGGATACAAGCCTGTCAAGAAAGGCACTGTTTCCAAGAGTAGCGGCTACTATCCTGACCTTTCCGTCGTCACTGCCTTTTATCTCCTCAAACAGCTCCTCCGTACTTTCCTCCGCAGTCTCCGGAAGCGAGCCGAATACAAGCTCAAAATCCTTCGCGAGCTTACCGGCAACACGCTTTACCCCCGGAAAAGCACTTGTTTCAAACAATATTTTAGCATCAGATGTTAATCTCATTTGTTTGCCGTCTCCTTTATATGCATAAGCCTCTCCGCAGCCGGATATCATACAATATCAGAAGCGGTGGGGTTATATCGTCAATTCGATTTATCCTCAAGATATTTATTCAATTTTGACACGGCCTTCTACCTTCTCCTTGCTGCCTGCTGTTTTGCCGCGATATCCGCAAGCCTCTTGTTTATCTGGTTTCTGATGAATTCCTGCTTGTCAAATTTAACGAGATAATAAATATAGGAATCTATTACAAGACTCTGGGGGAGTCCCCGGCCAACCAGTTTAAAGTTCTCAAAGCCTCTTTCGATATAGCTTCCAATTTCTTCGTCCGAGATAAACGCCGGTCTTTTCATGCAATCCTCAAAGCTCTTTGTCGCCTGTCTGTTAGGGCAGGGAAAGGGCTTTGCGATTTCGAAATCAAGCTGCTTAACCGCCTCGTCCCTGTAATGCTCGAGTCTTTTGGGACAGTTCGGGAAGCAGATCTCATCCACAAGTATCTCCACCCTCTCCGCCATGGGCTCAAGACTTTTTAAGACATCCTCGTTATGGTTCATATCGTAATCAAGGACCACCATGAAATAATCCTTGCCAAGCTCATCCATAAGCTTTTCCGGGTCGGTGATACGCTTTGTCGTGGACGAAATAAACTTAAAATTCGGGTAATTCTCGCGAAGGTAGTTTTCGAGTACCGGAGTGTTGACCAAAACCTGATTCATTCCGTTATCAGAAATGCGCATGATAAGGTTACAGAGCGTATCGCTTAAATGCTTCTCCTCAATGAGCGGATTAGTCCATGTATAGCGCACGGGAACACCCTTGTCGTTATAGCCCTTCACTATCCTTTCGATGTCGTTTTTGGAGGTAAAACCCAATGTAGTACGACCGCCGTTCCAGATAGCGCTTGGGAAAGTACCGTAGACGCTTCCCACGCGGTAGCCGTCGTGAAAACAGCCCGGGAATTCTTTTAGAAGGTCTATTATTATATTGTTTAAGTTTCTGAACACGCAGAAACCGGGCAGGTGCCAATATACAGGTTTAGACATAGTTTTCTCCTTTTGCGCTTACCATCAGCGTTTCAAAGAAAGAAACGCTGATTGCTTTTAGCTAGTCGCGCAAAAAGACTGCGCGACCGCCGCGATGCTCCGCTATCGCTCCGCATGGAAAGTGCGTAAATGCGTTCGCACTTTCCACGGCTTCGCAAAGGACGCGAAGCTCGTCGCTTATGGCCAGGTTCCGGGTTTTGGTTTGCTTATATGGATAACTCCCATATGGGTTAGGTTATTTAAG
>JAFVCL010000090.1 GCA_017479285.1 Lachnospiraceae bacterium | reverse complement strand
ATATATAATATCTTTCAATCAGCTGGATACTATAGCTTTAATTCTATACCGTTCAGGTGCGGCGGATATGAACATATAGTTTTATGAAATAGGCGAAGCGCTTAGTGAGAGACATCTTTGCGGAAAATCGTGTCGCCGAAACTGTTTGAGCAGCTCGCGCCATTATAGCGCGAGCGTCGCGAGTTTGAGGCGACCGATTTCGCCTTGAGCAAAGTGGCTCGAACTTAGCAGCGTATGCCCTTGAATAAAACTATATGATTTATAGCCGCCACGCCGTGGCGAGGATAATATATTTACGTTAAACTACAATTTAATACGTTATAGTACACTTTAATTTTAATCTGCAATTTTCATTTTGTGTTATAATGTACAGGAATTCAATTCCGGAGGCACATCAATGCTATTATATCACTATACGGACTTTAATGCACTAAACGGCATAGTCGGCAACGCCGAGCTTCGTCTTAACAATATTCTTAACATGAACGACACATCGGAAATGCGTCTCTTTGTAAACGGTCTTCGCGATAATGTTCTCGTGGATCTTAAGAATGCAGGCCTTGACCGCCAGTTTACCCTTGCAAAGGACTTTTTTAAGAAGGAATTCGCAGCTGAATTTCACTACTCCGCTTACGCCGCCTGCTTTTCGGAATACCGCGATGACGCGGCGCAGTGGGAGCGTTACGCAAAGGGCGGACAGGGCGTATGTATCGCCTTTCATAAAGAACTACTTGAAAAAATCGTTGAAGACTCCGGCTCGGTCTCCCTTAAAAAGGTATATTACCGGGACAGCGTCGAGGGACACGAGCTTATAAAAAAATTCACAAAGGCCATGTCCGATCTTAAATCCTTTGACGGACAAAGAAAGAAAATACATACCCTTATGAACGACGCCTGGATTTCCAGCGCCGCCTTCAAACACCCTTCCTTTACATCCGAAAATGAGGTGCGGCTTATTTATACGCCCTTCAGCGCTGAGGAGGCGGCAGTTAAGCCCAAGTACCATATCGCCTGGGACCGTATAAAAAAATACTATCCTCTCGACCTTAACGATCTATGTGAAAAAGTCGGAGTAAAGCTTGTGGACCTTGTGGATGAAATAATCATCGGTCCCGCCTCCCCCCAGTCACTTCCCATATTACAGGACTACCTTACCGACAGCGGTCTCAAGACTCTTGCCTCAAGGGTAAGCCTCTCCAGCTGCCCGCTCCGTAAGCCCACAACCTGAGCCCCTATTCGCAGTCTTTTATATACGGTCATTTCAAACAGATTTTTCTTACAATCCTTTTTCCAGGTAATTTAACAAAAAAGAGGCTGTGCATTATGCACAGCCTCTTAAAATTCAATCAGATCCGGCTATTTAAAATTTTCCGGTCATTAGTTGGGATGAACACCCATTCCAACGATGTGAGGGTTTGCTCCCTCGTACCAGTAAAGGTATCCCTCTACATCAACAGTATCACCTACATTGAGATTCTCAACAGTCTCGTAGATGTCGGTGGTATTGTCGCAAAGATAAGACTCGATGGTAAGGGTAATGGTATTTCCGGCAGCATCCTGTACATCAAAGTAAAGGTCGCTGTTCTCATCATGGCTTCCGGAATTGTCCCACTTATAATCGAAAGCGTTTCCGCTGGGTCTTGCAACTACGGTAAGTCCGTTTGCCGCAAAAAGCTGGTTCTGGTAATTGATAAGATCATCGGAAGCAAGCTTATCTGTAAGATCTACGGGGCTTGCGATGAATGAAGTGCCATCATCAACAAACTCAAACTTGGCATCAACAATCTCAACCTCTCCGGACCACTCTGACTTAAATCCGCTTACACGGATCTTGGTTCCGGGAACAAGCTTCTCCGCATCCTCCTCGGAGCACTGAAGCTCATAAAGGAAATAAGCGCCATCATCGTCCTGGGTGTAAACGGTAACCTTGTTGTCCCACCATGACTGATGAGCCTGTACATAGGTCTCTACGGTAACCTCGGTGTCAAGATCAGCTGCAGCGTACTCTGCGTAGGTCATAACTCCCTCGTTGTCAGCTGCAGGTGTACTGTTACCACAGGCTGCAAGGCTGAGTGCCATAGCTCCGGCAAGCAGTACGCTTAGTAACTTCTTTTTCATAATTTTTCTCCTCTCTGCTGTCCGTCTGGAACGGCCAGCACAAAACAAAACAGTAGACTCTTTCGCCCACAAAGCATATTATACCCAAAATGCCTAAATACAAAAATAGCCACAATATCTAAAAATATCGTGGCTATCAGTCATTTTTTGTTTATTTATGGTAAAATTGCAAGTTTGTAAAAACCGATTCCTCAGCTCTTATACTCTCCGTAATCCACATAGTGCTCATAGGGATAACCGTTTACCATAAATTTATTCTTTCCGTGTCTGATTATCACATTTTCAGGCTCAGCCATTGTGTCCTTCTGGCACGCCGTCATGATATCCACCGATGTATCGGAATCGAGGATCTTTATTACAGAGCCTTCCCCGAAGCCGCCGAATGCAAGGGCGTGTGAACCGCTTCCCGATACCCTAAGAGTCGCCCTCTCCTGAAGATAATCCGTCCTTCCTTTAAGTGAACCCAGTGCGGTTATGTAGTCGCCTCTGAGCTCGGTGTAAATACCGGCATCATAGTAATGGATCTTGCCCTCGGCTCCCTCCACCGTACCGCATACGGTGATCTCGGTTCCCTCGGCATTGCTCCTTATCGAAGCGTTCGTCGCCGAAACCTCGGTATTTCCTTCGAGGGATCCGATTCCGACACCCTTTGTGACAGCTATATTTATCTCGAATTCGCAGTCGCTCATGCGGACTTTTTGCTCGTTGTAAAAGCATCCCACACCGACTCCGAAGCCGCAATTGACCGCAAGATTATACTTGCCTCTGTTTATGTTTATGGGTCCTCCGTATCCGGAGCCTATGCACACGCCGGAGTTACCCTTGACATCGATATCTATAACTCCGTCCTGGTTAAAGGCTATATGTCCGTTGGTGGAGGAAAGATCGTTTCCTATTCCGTAGCAGTTCTGGGCATCAAGGAATATGCTAAGATTACCGCCGCCCTCGATCCTCAGCATTGAGGTATCCGGAACCTTGATACCGCCCTTTTCGAGGTGGTTATCCCCGATGAGACAAAGGGTCACATCACAATTATCGCCTAGCTCTATACAAGCCTTACCCTGCATTCCGGTAAGATACGCATTCTCAAGAGTCAGCCTTCCCACATAATTCGCGGCAATCTCAATATGCGCATTGCTCTTAAGCCCCTGAATGCCCGATACAGTAACATCCTTGGACTCTCTCTCGTCCTTTCCGATAAGGATACAGCTGTAGCTGGATTTTGCAAGAGAGCTCAAGTTTACTCTTCCGGTATCATCGGCTATAAATACAGGCTGCTTTTTGCCTGCCTTGTATTCATCCTGATATCTCAGGATTTCTCTCTTTATATCGCTGTCAATCTCAGAGATAAGAACAGGTCCCGGCATGGCGGTATAAAAGCCCTGGATAAGGTCCACGCCCATGCGGACCACCATGCGTAACTCCCTCCAGGTCTCAACTCCCTCTGCCAGCGAGATAATGTTATTATCCTGGCAAAACTCGATGATTTCCTTTACGAAGCGCTGCTTTTTCGGGTATTTGTCAATCTCCGAGAGAAGCGAACGGTCAATCTTTACATAAGCGGGCATATACTGCAAAAGATTAATTACATTGGAATAACCCGTTCCGTAATCGTCGAGGGCAAGACCGATACCCAGCTGTTCATAGCGCCTCTTTATCGCTCTTAAGGTAACCTCATCCGCTTCGGTCTGCTCTGTTATCTCGACAACAACATTCCCGGCGTGGTCCACAAGAGCGGACTCGATATCAAGATAATCATCGGGAAGAAGTCTTACACCCGGAATACTGTTTATGAATATAAGCTTATCGCCTATCTCTGCCTGCTTCTCGTCAATGATCCCGGTAACATTTAAAAATGTCGCCTTCTCAACATCTCCGAGACGCCCCATCATCTCGGCATACTTAAGTATCTTGCCGGGATTCATATTATTCTCGTCGATCTTTGGTCTCATAAGCGCTTCGTAGGCAAAAATCTGACCTGTAACGGCGCTGATTATGGGCTGGAAATGATAAGTAAGAAGATTTTCATCCAGGATTTTTCTGACAGTCTCGAGTTCAGCCTTCTCATCTTCTGTCAGCTCACTGATATTTGCCTGTCCCAGTTCCTTCTTGGACAGACCCTTATGAGAGCCGGCAAAAATCAGCGCATCGGCCTTAAACGCTTTAAGCGCCTCCACAGCTTCTGCCTCACTGAGGCTCTCAACCGGCGGTATCACCCTGAGTTCGTGACCGAGGCTCTCAATGTTTTCAGCTATACGACTAAGGAGCTCGCCATCCTCGGATGCGGTGGCCTTGTCTGTAAAGATCGCAAAAACCTTCTTTGACATCTTGTTTCCCCTTGTGGTTATTCGTTGTTTTTATTAAATAACCTTCTCTTTATATTTATATAGCAAAAATACATAATAATCAATATCCAAATTGAACCAAGACTGATGAGCAGCGCTTTTGCCCCGCCCGGTAAAGGTCCGAGATCCTCGGCCTTCCGCCCCTTTCCTGCCGTGGATGCGCCAAGCTGGTCGAGTCTGTATAAAGATACAGTTTCGCTGTATAATTTTTCCATATAGTCATCATCCACCGTCTGGTTTCTGCGCATGGACTTTGTTGTGCTCTCGATGAGCTGTCCGGCAGCGTCCCTGACCGAAGCTGAGCCGTTAAATACCGGGGTGATAAAGGTATTACCGATATTGTCAAGAAACATCTTTGTGGCATCCAGCTTGATGCTGTAATATTTTTTATTATCCTCCCCTCCGCGTCCGAGATAATCGATATACTCCGGGTTATTGTGTGCCTTTGTCGTAACCGGGATATACCCTTCTGTCTGGGCGTAGGATATCTGAACCTCATCCGTAAGAAGGAACTGCATAAAGAGCCATGACGCGAGAACGACCTGGGGATCCTCCTTGTTGAAGATGCACATTGAAGGTCCCTGGGAGATCATCAAAGGATGCTCTGTATCAAACTGGGGTATCTTTCTTACCACAACCTCAACATCCTTTACCTTCGCATTGTCGTGTATATCCGATAAGGGAGCCTCCGGTCCCATCCATGTGGCGCCCGCTGTGGAATCCACCGCGAAAATGCACTGTCCCGCATTGAGGAAGTTTCCGGGATAGCTTGAAATCTTGAAGGTCGAAAAGGATCTCTTTCCCGCATGGTCCGCTATTTCAAAGAGAAGGGATTTCGTATTGTCATTAAAAAGCAGTACCTCTCCGTCCCCGGTGGTATAATCCCAGCCCTTTTGACGGAGCATCTGTATCATCATATTATCCGTGGATTTGTAAATAAACGGGATCATGACATTCTGGCCGTTTACCTTGAAGGTATCATCCGCATTTTTCTCCATTGCGGCATCGGAAACCTCCCAGATAAAATCCCATGTAACCTCATCCGGAAGCTCATATCCAAGCTTTTCAACATAGGTCTTATTTACATATAGAGCCTCGGTTGAACGCATATAGGGCATGGCATAAAGGCTGCCCCCTATATAGCATTCTTCCAAAAACTTTGCTACTATCTCATCCTTTTTGGGTCCGTCAAATCTTAGCTCACTTCCCCCAAGTCCGTACTTTTCGTTATCTATGATATCTGTAAGCTCCAGAACCTGATCCACCCCTGTAAGATAGGTGGCGATATGGTCCGGATATGTTATACAGATATTCGGAGTCGTACCTGTGGCGATATTGGTTATTACATCATTATAGATCTTTCCGTAGTCCGTATAAAACCTTATGTTTATTTTTACATTCGGATAAAGGGACTCAAAATCCCTTGCCGCCTTCTCATAAATCTCCGTCTGGGTTTTATTCGTATCATTTTTTGCCCAGAAGGTCAGCTCAATATTTTCCGATGTGTCAAATTCTTCCGGAATTTCAAAGCTTTTGCTCACTCTTCCCCCGTGACACCCTGTAAGAAGGAGCCCGCAGAGAACCGTAAGAGCGCCGGCTAAAGAAGCTCTTCCCGCGATACCAAAAAGGCTCTTTTTAATCCTCTCAAAAAACATCATCCCTTTGTACCTCCCCTTGAGACTCCGCTCATAACAGTCCTTCGAAAGACGAGGAACAATACAATAAGAGGAAGGGAAATAACCACCACTGCCGCCATCATGGCAGGGATATTCTCTCTTCCGAAGCCGTTCTCGCGGATTTCCTGTATACCGTTGGACACAAGATAAAATCTTGGGTCGTCGGTGATAAGTCTCGGCCATACATAGGAATTCCAGCACTCTATGACCTTTAAGATGACAATGGTCACTATGGTCGGTCTTGCGATCGGCACCATAACCTTGAAAAGATACTTAAAATCACTTGTTCCGTCCACCTTTGCGGCATAATAAAGATTATCAGGTATCGCCTCAAAGTTTTCCTTTAAAAGATAGATGTAGAACACCGAAGCAACCGACGGCAAAATCAGTCCGGGGAAACTGTTTCGCATATCCAGATTGGTGATCGTAACAAAGTTTGTTATAACAACAAGCTCGTTGGGTATCATCATAAGCGCGAGGAAAAGAACGAACACTATGTTTTTCCCTTTAAACTGAAGCCTTGCAAAAGCGTATGCCGCGAATGTGGTGACGATGAGCATTACGACGGTTGTTATAACGGTAAAAAGCGCCGTATTGAGAAGATATCTTCCCAGCGATACCGTTGTAAACGCGCTTACATAGTTCTGGAAGGTCGGATTCGAGACATAAAACTTCGGTATGTACTCGCCATTGTAGGAAGCGTAGCTCTTAAAGGATGTCAGTACCATCCAGTAAAAGGGAAAAAGAACGATAAATCCCCAGAGCGCCAGCAGAATGTATGTTATCGAATCCCCGATAACCTTCTTTATCTTTGCACTTTTTTCTATTTTCTCATATTCATGTGCTGTATCCATTGGTTATCCCTTTACTACTCCTCTGTTTCTTACAAGAAGGTTGATAACAGTGATCGTTAGAACGATCGAGAAAAGTATTATCGCCGCGGCCGAAGCGTAGGAAGGATATCCTCCGCTGTCCCCGTAGAGCATGTCATAAACATATCCCACAATGGTATTCATCTCGGCGACATTCAGATTGGTCCCGAACAATGCCACCGCGTCGCTGTACGCCTTGAAGGCTCCTATAAAGCCCGTGATAACAAGATAAAAGATCATGGGCGAGATCATCGGAAGGGTTATCCTGAAAAATATCCTTGTATTGGATGTGCCGTCCACCCTCGCGGCGCTGTAATAAATAGGGTTCACGCTCGCAAGGGAGCTGGTAAGCACAAGAACCTTAAAGGGCATTACTATCCAGACCGTGTATATACAGAGCACCATCATCTTCGCCCAATAGGGTCCCTCTATAAAGTCGACGGATTTCCCGCCGAAGGCGGTAATGAGGAAATTGATCATTCCGTCCGTGTACGCGGTCTTCTTAAAAAGGATCATAAATACAAGTCCCACCGCAAGCGTATTTGTAACATACGGAAGAAAATAGATCGTCTGGAAAAGCTCTTTTAATTTTGAAATACGGTTTAACCCGAGAGATATCAAAAGAGAAAGTATGGTTGAAACAGGCACTGTTATGGCCACAAGGATAAGGGTGTTTTTCAGCGCCTGAAGAAAATAGGGATCGTGAAGGACATAGGAATAGTTGTAGATTCCCGTTCCGAAGGAAGTCTGGGAAGCGGAATTATAGCCCTCCTCAAAGGAATAAATAAATACATCTATAAGCGGATATACCATAAAGGCTCCGAGGAACAAAAGAGCCGGTAACAGGTACAGCCACGCTTTCAAATTACTTTTAACGGTTGATTCCATCTTTGCAGCCTCGCATTAGAAAAGTCTTTCGTCAGTCCTGTCATCAAAAACAAATACCTTTCTCGGATTGAGATTAAAGCTTACCGTACCCTTCCCGAGATCAATATTGCTTTCCGAGCTGATTATGGCGCGTATATCGGCCTGTCTGCACTTATCGTGATGTGCTATCACACTTATATCTCTGCCCATTACCTCAATGCGTTCAAGCTTCAGGGTAAACGCGCCGTTTTCATCATGCTTAAAGCCCTCGGGCCGTATTCCGACGGAAACGCTGCCGTCGCGGACACCCTCTACATCAAGCACTGCTTCCTCGCCTATATAAAGCTTTCCTGCCTTCACGACTCCGTCAAACACATTTATCTGTGGAGTTCCAAGGAACATGGCGACAAACAGATTTTTAGGATCATCGTAAACCGACTGTGGAGCGCCGATCTGGTGTATAACGCCGTCCTTCATGACTACGAGCTCATCACAGATACTCATAGCCTCCTCCTGGTCGTGTGTAACGAATATGGTGGTTATCCCGGTTTCCTTCTGTATACGCCTGATCTCCTCCCTTGTCTGAAGTCTTAATCTCGCATCAAGGTTTGAAAGGGGCTCGTCCAGAAGAAGGACTCTCGGCATTTTTACAAGCGCTCTCGCGATAGCCACTCTCTGCTGCTGTCCGCCGGAGAGCTCCGAAGGCTTTCTCGCCATAAGGGAGTCTATCTGGACAAGCTTTGCGGCTTCAAGAGCGGCTTTTTCCATGTCGGGCTTTGACATCTTGTCCTTGCCCTTTAAATTCTGAAGAGGAAAAAGGATATTTTGTCTGACGGTTAAATGCGGATAGAGAGCGTAATTCTGGAATACAAGACCTATGCCTCTGTTTTCCGGCGGAAGCTTGGTCACATCATCCTCCCCGAAAAAAATCTGTCCCGCCGTAGGCTTTTCGAGACCGCTGATAAGATTAAGAGTGGTGCTTTTTCCGCATCCGGATGGACCTAAAAGTCCCACCAGCTTTCCGTCCTCGATGGTAAAATCAAAATTGTTTACCGCGATAACATCCTCCGGATGGTTTTTGTCCCTGCTGGGAAATCTTTTTGTAAGGTTCTTAAGAACAACTTTCATTTTGGTCAGCCTTTCAAAAATTCAAGTTCATTTATAAGCTCATCAGGAACTATAACACCGGCATTTTTCGTCTTTTGGATAAGCATTTCCATCCGGTGGATCTTCTGTCCCTGCTTTCTCTCGTAATACTCGAAATTTTCTTTATAGGTCGGATTCGCCAACAGCTTTGCCCTTGTGGCAGCGGGGAAGGGACAGTACTTTGAGATTATCCCTCTCGATACCTTGTTGAGCCTCGGCGAGCCTTCACTCTCGTAAGCGACCCATATCATATAGTCCATGACGAACATCTCTTTAAAGCTGTTCTTCGCGCGCTGCAGCGAAAGCTTGACTCTCTCCTTAACCTCCTTGGAAAGCTCGTGATTCTTCCGATAGAATTGAACATAATCGAAATATTCGCTGGTAAGGGAGGGATCGGTTACATCGTTCCATCTCGCGCCCTGAACCCGTTTGCACATCTCCCATCTGTACTCTCCGCACATATGAAGAATCTGGGCTTTCATATCCTCGATATCAAATACCGGAAGCATCATCCTTGAGTGGGTAGTCCTTACGCGCCCCTGGATCTCCTGCCACATAAGACCTCTTGTACCGACATTTGGCATAAGTATGAAATCAGGCAGTACCTCAACACCGATATATTCGCCCTTGAGACCGATGGCTTCGTTTGAATAAAGAGTATCCCTGTAAAAAAGCTGGAAATCCGTAGCCCTGACGGCATCGATGCATGAGCTCACAAGACCGGCGGTAATAAGACCATCCGGAAGCTTCCGGACCACATTGACACTGTTGAATATCGGGCAAAAGATGGTTATAAGTCCGAAGGTAACCTTATTTGCCGAGACAAACATATTCTTGAGCTCGTATTTTACCATGGATACCCTGTCGCTCATCAGCTTCTTTTCTTCCTCGGCGGTTATCTGGTTTTTAACCTTCCGTTCATGAACAAAAGCCTCATAATCGATATCAAATTCATTCTTGCTGGGCAGTCTCTTCCCCATATAAATCGCCTGCAGCCACTCGAAGAAGGTAAACACGCCCTTCTCCGGATCGGTAAACCCGCCTGCGGCCTTCTCATAGAGGTAGAACAGATCGCTCTTCGTACAAAGCTCCTCATCCATATAGCCAAAGAGAAGGAACATCATTATAACTCTCGAAGGCTTTGCCCCTCCGAGAACCTTTAAGACAATTAATTCATAGATTTTATAAAAATAATTGGAAATATCAAGCCTTATATGCCTTGCCGCATCATCCTGACTTCTGGGATCCGCAAGCGCTCTGTAAGATATGATAAGGGACTTGAAATCACTTCTCGTCTTATCGTCCACACCCGCATAGTCGAGTATTTTATCGACGGAATCTTCAAGCTCGGCAAATATCTCCTGCTCGTTCTCCGTGTGATCCGCCTTAAGCTTCGTCCTTTCAACCTTCATATCAAAGGCGGAGGTTCTCTCAAAATATCTGTTCGGATTAATATAAGGCTTTTTATTTATATATTCCTCAATCTCACGGATCTTTCCGAGGAGAGTATCTGATACCGACGAGAAAGCACTGTTTAAATAGCTGTCTGTAAGTATTCCGTACAGATCTGTCTTTGGATTCTCGAGCACAAGCTGACCGACCTGCGAGAGATAAATAAATACCTTTTTAGCCCCAAGGCTTACCGCTCTGGCATCCTTACCGAGCTTTAAAATAAAGACATCAAGAAACTCCGGCGAAACCTTTCTTCCGTCGGTAACAAGATTTGCTATTTCCGCGTAATAACCGGCGATCCTCTCATTTATCCCGCCGTCGTCGATAAACCGTCCTAAACGATAGAGTTCATCATAAGAAGCAGCATTGACCCCCACCTTGTCGCAGAGTCCCCTGTAAAACCGGTAGGTCTCATCCGCGAGCTCGTAGAGCTTATCCGCCTCCTTCTTAAGGGAAAAATACTGTTTTATGCTTTCAATGATCTGCTGTAATGCACTTCTGTACAGATACGCGGAAAAATCATTCTTTTTTGCGATCATCGGATACAGTGCTTCCGAAGCGACCGGAATAAGCTGCGTATCATCTCCTGCCATATAGCTGAAAAAATGAGCATCAAAACCGGTCTCCACCGCTCCGATAACATCACCCTTTGACAGGGAATATCTTATGCCGGGAGCCGATACTATAACCGATCCGTCAGAAATAAGGTAAAGCTCCTCATTATTCTGTGACGAGCTCACGATTATATCATCTTTAGAAACATTTTTAGAAGCCACCGCAAAACACCCCGTATATAGTAAGAATGCCCAAGTGTCTTAAACACTTGGGCTTTCGACTATTTTATAATACTACTTAATAAGAGAAATATCAAATATTATCTCTGTACCCGTGCTCCTGCACCGCCCATAAGCGCTTCAACCTCTTTCTTTGAAGCCATGGTGGTATCTCCGGGTGTGGTCATGGCAAGGGCTCCGTGTGCGGCACCGTACTCTACCGCAAGCTTTGCATCCCCTGTGGTCATAAGACCATATACAAGTCCGGAAGCAAATGAATCTCCTCCGCCTACGCGGTCCATGATCTCAAGTCCGTCATACTGCTTAGCCTTGTAAATCTCTCCGTCTGCCCAGCAGATAGCGCTCCAGTCGTTGACGGTAGCGGTCTTAACCTGGCGGAGCGTGGTAGCGACAGCCTTAAAGTTGGGATAGGTCTTGGCTGCCTCATTTATCATCTTCTTATATCCGTCAAGGTTCAGGGTCTTGAGGTTTGCATCGTTTCCTTCGATCTCAAAGCCGAGGCAGGCGGTAAAGTCCTCCTCGTTTCCGATCATAACATCAACATACTTTGCGATCTCCTTGTTGACCTCCTGTGCCTTTGCCTGTCCGCCGATAGCGCTCCACATGGAGGGGCAGTAGTTAAGGTCGTAGGAAACCACTGTTCCGTACTTCTTTGCGGTCTTGATAGCCTCGAGAACGGTCTCGCAGGACTGCTCAGAAAGAGCGGCGTAAATTCCGCCGGTGTGGAGCCAGCGTGCCCCGAGCTCACCAAAGATATAATCAAAATCAAAATCAGCGGGGGTAGCCTTTGAGATGGCGGTATTTGCTCTGTCCGAGCATCCAACCGCGCCTCTTATACCAAAGCCGCGCTCAGTAAAGTTAAGTCCGTTTCTGCATACTCTTCCGATACCGTCGGTGGGCATCCACTTGATAAGGGAAGTATCAACGCCGCCCTGAAGGATGAAGTCCTCCATAAGCTTTCCGACCTCATTGTCCGCAAAAGCTGTTATAACACCGGTCTTCATACCGAAGCATCTACGGAGTCCTCTTACGACATTGTACTCTCCGCCGCCTTCCCATGCTCTGAAGCTTCTTGCGGTGCGGATCCTGCCCTCACCGGGATCAAGGCGGAGCATAACTTCTCCGAGGGATACGGCATCATATTTGCATTCACTTTCGGGTCTAAGATTTAAGTCCATTTTTGTTCTCCTTATATTTACAAATTTATCTTGTCTTAAGCATATCGAACCTGAAGTATCTCACCGCGTTGTTAAACGAGATATCCTTCACGATCTCTCCGAGAATCTCGTAATCCTCGGGATACTCTCCGTTCTCCACCCAGTTTCCGAAAAGGTTGCAGAGGATACGGCGGAAATACTCGTGGCGGGTGTAGGAAAGGAAGCTTCTCGAATCCGTGAGCATTCCCACAAATCCGGAGAGATTTCCGAGGTTTGCAAGAGAAGTCATCTGATCCTGCATTCCCACCTTGTGATCGTTGAACCACCATGCGCTGCCCTGCTGGATCTTCGCAACCGCATCGGAGTTCTGGAAGCATCCGAGGATGGTTCCGATTGCCTGGTTATCATTGGGATTCAGGCTGTAAAGTATCGTTCTCGGCAGAGAATCCTTCTCCATGAGATTGTTGAGGAAATCAGCAGTCTGTGAGGAGGGTGCGTAGTTATTGATGCAGTCGTATCCGGTATCGGGGCCGAGCTTGTCATACATAGGCCTGTTGTTGTCACGCTTGCATCCGTAGTGAAGCTGCATAACCCATCCGCGCCTGGTATACTCTCCCGCAACAAAGGTCATAAATGCGGTCTTAAACTGCATCTCCTCCTTACGGCTTACAGGGTCCTTGACAAGGGCCTTTCTGAAAATCTCCTCAAGCTCATCATCGCTTGCGGGCTCATACATTACATACTCAAGCGCATGATCCGAGACAACGCAGCCCATGGAAGCGAAGAAATCCATTCTCTTTACAAGAGCTGTCTTAAGGTCTTCGAAGGAGCGGATCTGAACCCCGCTTACATCCGAAAGCTTTTTGATGTAATCGCTGTAATCCGGCTTTTCAAGGTTCATTGCCTTGTCGGGTCTCCATGCGGGAAGAACCGTAACATCAAAGCTCTCATCGTCCTTGATCTTTTGATGCCACTCAAGGGAATCCACCGGGTCGTCCGTCGTGCAGATAAGCTCTACATTGCTGCGCTTAATGATGTTTCTTACCGACATCGAAGGCTCCGCAAGCTTTTTGTTGCAAAGCTCCCATACCTCCTCGGCAGTCTTTGCGGAAAGTGCTCCGTTATACCCGAAATATCTCTGAAGTTCAAGATGTGACCAATGGTAAAGCGGATTTCCTATTGCTTTTCCGAGGCACTCTGCCCATTTAAGGAATTTCTCCTTATCGGATGCCCCTCCGGTAATGTAGTATTCGTCAACGCCGCAGGATCTCATAAAACGCCACTTGTAATGGTCGCCTCCGAGCCAGACCTGAGTGATATTCTCAAACTGCCTGTCCTCGGCGATCTCCTTTGGATTAATGTGACAATGATAGTCTAAAACAGGCATCTTTTCCGCGTAGTCGTGAAAAAGTTTTTTTGCCACATCCGTCTGCAGCAGAAAATCCTGATCCATAAAAGCCTTCATGTCTTGTTCCTCACTTTCTTTTTAATACATCTTTGTGTATTGTCGCTATTTTCAAGTCTCTCCCGGTTACAATGTTACGCCTTTCTTGAATATCGCCATATCGTGGAAGCCGGCCCGTTCGCTGGCAACCTTTTCGCCGCTTGCCACCTTTATTACAAAGTCAAAGAATTTCTTTGCGGTCTCGTCCCACTCGGCATCCTCCACAAGGACTCCGGCGTTAAAGTCGATCCAATTACTCTTTTTGCCCGCAAGTCTCGAATTTGTGGATATCTTCATTGTGGGTACAGGGCAGGCAAAGGGAGTTCCCCGTCCTGTTGTAAAAAGCACGATATGAGCTCCGCTTGCGGCAAGAGCAGTAGCAGCAACAAGATCGTTTCCGGGGGCGGACAAAAGATTAAGCCCCGGATTTACAACCCTCTCTCCGTAGGACAGAACGCCTTTAACCGGGCTTGATCCCGACTTCTGGGTACAGCCAAGGGACTTGTCCTCCAGTGTGGAGATTCCTCCCTTTTTATTTCCGGGGGAAGGATTCTCATATATGGTCTGATTATTGTCCTTAAAGTACTGCTTAAAATCGTTTATGAGATTTACTGTCTTCTCAAAAAGCTCTTCGTTTTCGCAGCGGTTCATAAGGATAGTCTCCGCGCCGAACATCTCCGGAACCTCGGTAAGGATAGTGGTTCCGCCCTTTGAGGTAAGCATATCCGAAAATCTTCCCACAAGGGGATTTGCGGTAATTCCCGAAAAGCCGTCGCTTCCGCCACACTTCATTCCGATGATAAGCTTCGAAACGGGAACAGGCTCTCTTACAAAGCTTGCGGCATATCCGATAAGCTCCTCGATAAGCTTTTCGGCCTCGGCCATCTCATCCTCCACCTCCTGGCAGACAAGGAACTTGACGCGGTTCTCATCGTATTCGCCGATATAGGGCTTAAGTACATCGATATTGCTGTTTTCACAGCCAAGTCCTAGCACAAGAACGCCGCCTGCATTTGGATGATTTATAAGGTCGCTCAGGATTTCCCTTGTGTTTTCCTGATCGTCGCCCATCTGGGAACAGCCGTAGGGGTGGGGAAATGCGATGACCTCCTCCACCCGGCTCCTTACGATATCGCTCATTCCCATAAGGGAAGCATTCGCCTTATTTGCGATGGCGGTGGCGATATTGTTGACGCACCCCACTGTCGGGATAATCCATATCTCGTTTCTAACCGCCACCTTGCCGTCCGGACGCTTAAAGCCCATAAAGGTTGGTATGCTTTCTGGTTCCGCAGCTTTGTGTGCTTCTACCGGCTCGTAGGTGTATTCAAGAATCTCCCCAAGGGCGGTTCCCACATTGTGGGTGTGTATCCATGCTCCGGGCTTTATGTCCTCCTTTGCATTGCCGATGCGATAACCGTATTTAATAACCGGCTCGCCCTTTGCAATATCTTTAAGAGCCATCTTGTGACCGGCGGGGATTTCCTCCGCAGCCTTTACGCCCTCGATCTCCGTGCCGGGCGCTATGTCTCGGAGAGCAACTATTACATTGTCGTTTTCATTGATTTTTATATAGGTTTTCATAATACCCTTTTCAAAAAAAGATTAATCACTAAAGCCGTTTGCAGATTTACGCAGAGAAGTATTTTTCCATGGTCTTTCTCATGCCGTTCTCGCGAATACCCGTTATATATTCCGTGATACAATCCGTAAGTCCTTCGATTTCCGAGAGATCCTGTCCCCAGAAATCTTTGTTTGAAAGAACCGCCTTGGCGAATTCCGCAGGTGCTTTTCCGCTGTTTGCGGCGAAGAACTCAAGGACTGCCATATCGTCAAGTATCTGGTATTCCTCTCCGTTTCTGTGTCCGATAAGCGCCTTGTCGCGGATCTCGCTTCCGGTATAAAATGCCATAAGAGCCGCGATGGAAAATGTGAGATGCGAAGGAAGCTTGCCCTCATTCTTTACATAGTCAAGGAAGCTTGGCATACATCTTGCGCGCCACTTTGATACCGAGTTAAGAGCGATGGAAAGATGCGCATGCTTTACATAGGGGTTGTTAAACCTTGCCAGTACATCCTCCGCAAATTTCACAAGATCATCCTTAGGAAGTGTAAGGGTCGGAATTACCTCGTCAAAAAGCGTTCCCTTGATAAACTTAAGGATAAGCTCATCGTTCATGGACTCAAGGACGATATCGTTTCCGCAAAGATAGGAAGCGAGCACGAATGAGGTATGGGCACCGTTTAGGATGCGGACCTTTCTCTGCTTGTAGGGATGATGATCCGGGGTGTAGATAACGGGAAGTCCTGCGGCGGGAAGGGGAAGCTCATCCGAAAGATCCTTGGGGCTCTCGATAACCCAGAGTGCGAAGGGCTCTCCGGTCACTATAAGCTCATCCTTGTATCCGAACTCCTTGCAGAGCTCCTCTGCCTCGTCTCT
>JAFVCL010000089.1 GCA_017479285.1 Lachnospiraceae bacterium | reverse complement strand
TACCTTCTCAGCTTGCTTCGGACAGGCATTCCTCGAGCTTCATCCTACCAAGTACGGCGAGGAGCTTGTTAAGAAGATGCAGAAGTCTGGTGCTAAGGCATACCTTGTAAACACCGGATGGAACGGAACCGGAAAGAGAATTTCCATTCCCGACACCAGAGGAATCATCGATGCTATCCTTAACGGCGATATCAAGAAGGCTCCTACCAAGAAGATCCCTTACTTCGATTTCGAGGTTCCTACCGAGCTTCCCGGCGTAAGCACCGAGATCCTCGACCCCAGAGACACCTATGCTGACGCTTCCGAGTGGGAGACCAAGGCAAAGGATCTTGCCGGAAGATTCATCAAGAACTTCAAGAAGTATGAGACCAATGAGGCAGGCAAGGCACTTGTTGCAGCAGGACCCCAGCTGTAATAAAATATAAATACAAAAATAGCGTTAAAATGCGTTTTAACCCCTCCCTTACATATTGTTTGGGAGGGGGTTTTGCGCTTGCGCGAACATTTAGCAAGACGATATGGTTTGTTATAGAAATAATAAGACTAAAATGTTATAATAGCCTGGAAAAAGATTGATATATTTTATAAAAAAAGGACTCTATATGTTTATTCCATCTATTTTTTTGACCGATGTGATTGCTGCAACTGCCGCAAATGCTGCGGAGTCGTCCGATGAGGCGACTGAGGCCGCGATTGCTTTAAACAATGAGATAGCAAATTTCGGACCCCTTGAATTTTTATTCTCCGGTTTCGGGATCCTTATTCTTTCAGCGATGTTCGTGCTCCCTCTTTTCCTCGCAACGATACCCGCAAATATCGCAAAGAAAAAAGGCAGGAGCTTTGGAGGCTACTACCTTTTCGGATATTTTGCACTTATTCCCGCGATCATCGTAACGCTTGTTCAAAAGCCTGTGGAGAACCCGGAAAAAAGCAGATCCATGCACGAGCGGGCTTTAGGCCGCTGATCTGCCTTCGCTATTTGATTATTTTGCCGGAGGGCAGATATTTTATAAGGATCTCGTTAAGCGAGTCTATGGTTATGGGCTTACTCAAATAATCCGCGAATCCTCTGGAGATGTACATTTCTTCAGCTCCGAGGATGGCATTTGCCGTGAGGGCTATGTATGGAGTATCTTTGTTGATGTTGTCAGACATAGCCTTAGCTTTTTCCAGGGCTGCGATTCCGTCCATCTCAGGCATCATGTGGTCGAGCAGGATGAGATCATATTTTTCTCCGGTTATAAGACGGAGCATTTCTTTTCCGCTTTTTGCGCAGAAGACGGTGGCCCCGGTGAGGTTTATAAACCGCTCCGCCACCTTAAGGTTCATACGGTTATCGTCCACAACAAGTATCTTTGCATCGGGGCAGCGCAGATCCTTTGTCCCTTTTTCCTCATTATCCGGCATTGCTACCCGTATCTTGTCGATATCCCCTATGGCAGTCTTATCGGCGATTTTCTGGGGGATTTCAGCTATGAATTCAGAGCCCTTTCCATAAACGCTTTCACAGGCAATGGTTCCGCCCATAAGCTTTACGAATCCGGAGGTTATGGCGAGCCCGAGGCCGGTGCCTTCTATGTTGCGGTTTTTATTGTAATCGAGTCTCTCAAACTGCTTAAAGAGCTTGTCCCTGTCCTCCTCCCGGATACCTATTCCGGTGTCTTTGACGGAGATTATGAGCACGGGAGTCTCCCCGGTGCCATCCATATACACCGTAAGGGTAACGGAGCCCTTCTCGGTATATTTTACGGCATTGCTCATAAGATTCATGATTATTTCTCTTACTCTTTTTGAGTCGCCGATAAGGGTTCTGGGAAGCTCGGGGGATATATCTGCCAGAAGCTTCAGCCCCTTTTCATCCGCCTTTATCTGCATCATGGATATTACGCCCGCAAGAAGCCTGGCGATATCATATTTATCCTCTATGAGCTCCATCTTGCCCTGCTCGATCTTTGAAAAGTCGAGTATATCGTTTACTATATCAAGAAGCACAAGGCTGGCATCCCTGGCATTTGTGGCATATTCCTTTACGGTGTCATTTATATCCTCACGGAGTATGAGTTCATTCATTCCCATTATGGCATTAATGGGGGTTCGTATCTCGTGGGACATATTTGCGAGGAAAACGGATTTCGCATTGTTGGAGGACTGGGCTTCAATCGCCTTTATATGCATATTGCTTATATTGGAGATCTCGTTGTAGACCGCAAGGAGCAGCAGAGCGATAAGTCCGATGGAGATATAAATGCCGTCGTTTGTGTGACCGGGATAGAAAAGGTGTCCGATCTCCCCGAGGGCAAACAGTATAAATATGGAGAAGCCTACGGCAACTATAACATAGTCCCTGTTCTTTTTTATGAACAGGTCGTAGCACATTATACCCAGCGTTATAAGAGTGGATATCCCCGCACCTATGAGGATAAACAGCATTGATTCGTTAAAGCTCGAGATATTGGCAAAGTGCAGGACCGAAAACAAAAGGAATTCGATTATGAGAACGAGGTTTATGATATTGACATACTTCTGGTATCTGCGCTCCTGCAGGATGTTCATGTAAGAGGTGAAGGGGAAGGGGAGGAGTATAACTATCATAAACTCCACGATTCCGTCTATGTAATAATTCCCGAAAATAAAGGGATAGAAGAAATTATCGAGTATCAGCCAGGCCGCACCGGTAAAAACGGATATGGTAAGATACATAAGGGCAAAGCTGTGGCCGGTTCTTATACGGTAAACTATGCAGGCGAGCATGATGATAAAGTCGAATATCAAAAGTGAAAACGACAAAAGAAGGATGAATATGTTCGAGCTGAGTAACCATTGGATAAAGCCCAGCTTGTTTCCGTAATAGAACTCGGGCATAAGAGTCGTGTCTCCGGAGTAATCCCTTCTTACGATCGAAAGGGTTTTTCCCGCGTCATCGGGGGAAAGCTTTATGGGGAGCCAGATGCTCTTGGAGGTCTTTCCGAAAAGGCTCTGTTCTATGAAATAATTACACCTTTCCCGTCCGTCAACAAGAGCGGAAAAGTTTTTGCCGGTCTTTATAAAAAGATAATACCCCTCGGAAATATTATCCGGCAGAACGGTGTTGAAATAAACATCCTTTTCACCGGCGACATTTACCGTGGAGGCCGGCTCGACGACAGAGGTCTCGCCGTCTGAGGCTGTATGGGTCCAGATCCCGGGATATTTTTCACATTCGGGATTGTAAAAGGAGGGATTTTTGACGAAAAACTGACCCGTTATATAGACTATAACTGTAAAGGTGATAAGTACGGCAACCGTATTTTGTATGACTTTATAGAGTATGTCATGAATTCTCGAAGTCTTTGCGGTTTTTTGCTTCATAATAAATCACCGTGGGCATGGCAGAAATCGAATATTGTCTTTCTGCATAAAAATACATATTTGATAAGGCGCTGTACCAAACATTATATCATAGTCCGCAAAACAAGGTAAAGTATATACACTTAATATTATAAAGTTTACATAATATGCACAATAAAAAGGATATTTTTTGTCTGAAACTATGTTGTTTTTTCGGCATATTTTTTGTACAATAGAGTTGGCCCTAAGGTCAGTCTTCGGATTTTTGAACCTACATTTACCTTTAACGGGATTCCTACATCGCCTGTCGGATGTCATGCCCCCTCGAAAGAGCCAGGGGAAGGCAGAAGTCAGAGCTGCGGTCACCCACCTGGCTTTTAGCTAGGCGTCAAAAGGCGGAGACATTTCCAAAGGGCTATTGTTATGTAAGTCGGCATTTACACCGGCTTTTTTTTGTGTTATTGTAAAGAGTGGTTATTTTTGGGCGTTTTGATATGAGAGTGTTAAGGAAACTTTACAGAATATACAGTGACTTCGCAAGGAGTGTCAAAAGGCTGAACATTGACGCGTATGCGGCCTGCACTTCTTTTTTTCTGTTGCTTTCTTTCACCCCGATGCTGATCCTTCTGTGTTCCATACTGCCCTTCACGAGAATAACGGAGATGGATCTTATCGAATTTATCGAGGGCTTTTTGCCGGAAATGTTCTGGAGTCTCGTGGAGAGGCTTGTGGACAGTGTGTATTCCGGAGGATACGCGGTTCTTACCATATCCGCGATAATAACCCTCTGGACTGCGGCAAAGGGAGTGTCCTCGCTGGTTCAGGGGCTGAATGCGGTGAATGACGTGGAGGAGAAGCGAAACTATTTTGTAAGGCGGGGAGTCTGCTGCCTTTATACGCTCATACTTCTCGCGGCGCTATACATAAGCCTGCTTCTTATGGTGTTCGGCAAAGCCATAGCGGGGTATTTAAGCGGCGTATGGGCGTGGTTTGAGGAATTTCAGGGAATAATAGTAAGGCCGAGGCACTTATATATATTTATTATACTTACTTTCTTTTTTGCGGTGCTTTATTCCTTTTTGCCCAACAAAAAACAGAAGTTTAGGGAACAGCTTCCCGGAGCGGTTTTTTCATCGCTCTGCTGGATAGGCTTTTCGGCGATTTTTTCCTACTATGTGAACCGCTACAATGCATACAGTATGTACGGAAATTTTGCGATAGTTATAATCGCAATGCTGTGGATATATTTCTGCCTGCTTTTCTTTTTGTACGGGGCATATTTAAACCGGTATTTCAAACCGATAAACATTGTTCTCGTCTATCCGAAAAAGGCAAGGACAAGGATGCTTGGAAACCCTGCGGAGAATGAAAAAAGCGGAGAACGGAGCGAGCCTTACAGCGAACTAAGTACCTTCGGGGAATCTGTAAGAAAACCACTTGGACATGAAAATGACGGCTAAAGAGCCATAAGATAAGAAATTGACATAACAATAATTCAATCGGTAAGGAGAAATGAAAAAATGAAAGATCTTTCAGAGCTTCAGGGACAGATCGACAGCATCAAGGCAGAGATCCGCGAGAAGGCGGAGAGCGTAGCCAGAAATTCAAAAGATCTGTATGAGATGAGAAAAAGCTTCCTTGATTCAAAGCAGGGCAAGCTGTCCGCACTTATGAAGGAGATGGCCCAGGTGCCGGGCGACCAGAAGGCTTCCTTCGGTAAGGCCGTAAACGAGGCAAAGCAGTGGGCGCTGGGCTTTTTCGAGGATATAGATAAAAAGGTCAGGGAGCAGGAGTTAAAGCTTCGCTACGAGAGCGAGAAGATCGATATCTCCATGCCGGCAAAGAAAAAGGAGTGCGGGAATCTTCATCCCATAACCACCGTTAGAAACCAGCTCATCGACATCTTTACGGGAATGGGTTTTTCAGTTTATGAAGGCACTGAGATCGAGAATGATTTTTACAATTTCACCGCTCTCAACACACCCCAGGACCACCCCGCAAGAGATATGCAGGACACCTTCTATCTCTCTCCGGAGTTTCTTTTGAGAACCCAGACCTCCGCGGGCCAGATCCATGTTATGGAGTCCACAAAGCCTCCCATCAAGATCGTCAGCCCCGGAAAAGTATTCCGCTCCGATGACGACGCGACACATTCACCCATGTTCTCACAGATGGAGGGACTTGTGGTGGATGAGGGCATTACTCTCTGTGACCTTAAGGGAAGTCTTGACATGTTTGTAAAGCAGATATTCGGCGAGCAGACCACAACAAGACTCCGTCCCTCCTATTTCCCCTTTACCGAGCCTTCGGTAGAGGTAGATGTAAGTTGCTTTGAGTGCGGCGGTAAGGGCTGCAAGCTCTGCAAGGGAACCGGATGGATCGAGGTGCTCGGCGCCGGTGTCGTAAACAAGAAGGTCCTCGAAAACTGCGGGATAGATTCCGAGAAGTATTCGGGATTTGCCTTCGGTCTCGGCCTTGAGAGAATTGCGATGCTTAAGTACGGAATTAACAATATCAAGATGCTCTTTGAATCAGATCTCAGAGTGCTTGAGCAGATCGATGACTGATTTGATATTGATACTTGAAAAGGCATTGCGATGCCAGCAATGATTAGGAGGATTAAAAAATGTTAGTTCCCATTTCCTGGTTAAAGGATTATGTAGATATAAATGTTTCGATTGATGAGCTTGAGTAGAAGCTTTTCTCCTGCGGATTTGAGGTTGAGGAAAAGTATCAGGTAGGACGGGATATAAGCGGCGTTGTGGCCGGAAGGGTCCTTACCTGTGAGCCTATTCCCGACACCCATCTCCATGTCTGCACGGTGGACGCCGGAACGGGGGAGGAGCTCCAGATATGCTGCGGCGCGGACAATGTATGCGCCGGAGGAGTATTTCCGGTGGCGCTTCCCGGAGCGCAGGTTTATGCCACCGCAAAGGATCATGTAACCGTCGAGGGGGTTATGACGATCAAAAAGGGCAAGCTCCGCGGCTATGACTCCAACGGAATGCTCTGCTCCGGAACAGAGCTGGGGCTTACCGAGAATCTCTATCCCGGCGCTGGATATAACGGGCTTCTCGTGCTTCCGGAGGATACAAAGCCCGGAACGGATGTGAAGGAGATAACCGGTCTTGACGACTGGATATTCGATGTCTCCATAACCGCAAACAGACCCGACTGCCAGAGCATCTTCGGACTTGCAAGAGAGGTGGCTGCGGTATTAAAGACAGAGCTCCATGAGCCCGCTCTTGACTATCACACCACGGATGTAAAGAAGGAGGGATTCTCTGTCAGCGTGGAGGCACAGGATATCTGCCCGAGATATTCCGCCCATTATGTATACGATGTAAAGCTGGGACCTTCTCCCGCATGGATGAGAAGAAGGCTTGCGCTTGTTGGAAACAATTCCATCTCAAATATTGTGGATATAACGAATTACATCATGCGCGAGCTGGGACAGCCTCTTCACGCCTTCGACTGCAATTTCCTTGAGGGAAATAAGATTGTTGTAAGAAGGGCTAAGGAGGGAGAGAAGATAACGACCCTCGACGAGAAGGAGTTTACCCTTAATCCCAATAACCTCGTTATCTGCGACGGCGTAAAGCCCGTTGCCCTTGCGGGTATCATGGGCGGCCTTAATTCCGAGATAAGAGAAAACACTACCGAGGTTATGTTTGAGGCCGCAAAGTTCGCAAGGGACAACATAAGAAAGAGCTCCCGTGCCCTGGGACAGTCTTCGGATTCCAGCCAGAGATATTCAAAGGGAGTGGATGAGTACGCGACGGTTATGGCGATGAAGAGAGTTCTTCATCTTGTGGAGGAACTTGGCTGCGGAAAGATTTCATCGACCCACGAGGATGTCAATACCGGAAAATCCCTTGAACCATGGGAGATGAAGGCAAGCATAAAGAAGGTAAACGGGGTTCTCGGAATCGATGTACCCACGGATGCGATAAAGGATATCCTTACAAGGCTCTATTTTGCTCCCGAGATCGAGGGCGATGAGCTTACCATCCATGTGCCCGCCTACCGCGAGGATATGGAGGACTATCCCGATATCTCCGAGGAGATAATAAGGATGTACGGATACGATCACATAGGTCCCACATTCATGCCCACCGCAAAGGTAACCATCGGTGGCACAAACCTTCGCCAGAAGACCACCCTTAAGATCAAAAAGGCTCTCTGCGGCGCGGGAGCTTATGAGGGAATGCACTATTCCTTCTTCTCACCCTCGGATCTTGATTTCTTAAGACTTCCGGAGGATGCGCCGGAGAGATTTGCCATAAGGATAATGAATCCGATCAATGAGGAG
Source organism: Lachnospiraceae bacterium (assembly GCA_017479285.1). GTDB lineage: Bacteria > Bacillota > Clostridia > Lachnospirales > Lachnospiraceae > AC2028. Next base: position 41,945 of record JAFVCL010000089.1, on the reverse strand, counting down.
CTTTCCCTGATGAGGACTACCCTTGCTCCCCAGATGATCCACGCCATGGGCAGAAACCAGAAGAGAGGAAACCTCGAGGGAAGGATCTTTGAAATCGGAAACAGGTTCATTCCAAAGGAGCTTCCGCTTACGGATTATCCCGATGAGAGAGAGACTCTCTGCATCGGAGTATTCGGAAAGACCGAGTCATTCTTTACGCTCAAGGGACTTGTGGAGACTCTTGCGGAAACTTTAAATATCTGCTTTACATACGAAAGATGTGAGAAGCCCTTCCTTCATCCCTATCAGGCGGCAAAGGTGCTTCGCGAGGGCGAGGAGATAGGCTATCTCGGAAGAGTGACATACGAGATAATGAATGATGAGGCGATGAGATATCCCGCCTATGTTTGCGAGATAGATCTTGAGAAGCTTGTTAAGTATTACGGAAAGGCACCTGTATTCAAGCCCCTTCCCAAGTATGCCACGGAGGTAAGGGACCTTGCTCTTATCATGGACAAGGAAGTAACCTGCGGACAGGTTGAGGAGGTTATATCCTCCGCCTGCGGATATGTGAGCGATATAAAGCTTTTTGATGTGTACGAGGGCGAGCAGATCGCTGCCGACAAGAAGAGCATGGCGTTTACGGTTACCTTTACTCCCAAGGACGAGGAGTTTACGGCAGAGGCTGTGGACGGATATGTACACAAGATATTAAAGAATCTCGGAAAGCAGCTTAATATTGAGCTTAGAGCATAGTTTTCAGAATCGAGGTAGGAAAGAAAATGGAACGAAAAAATGCATGGGAAAAGTATGATGAGAAGGAGTTAAAGAGTCTTAACAGGCTTTGCGACGATTATCGTGAGTTTATTAGTGAGGCAAAGACCGAGCGCGAGTGTGTGGACAGGATTGTAAACACCATCGAAAAGGACGGATATAAAGAGCTTGAGACCCTTATCGGGGAGGGCACCAAACTTAAGGCCGGAGATAAGGTTTACAGTGTATGGATGAACAAGTCCGTATGCATGTTCAGAATCGGTAAAAAGCCCATGGTAGAGGGACTTAACATCCTCGGGGCGCATATCGACAGCCCGAGAATGGATGTAAAGCAGAATCCGCTCTACGAGAAGGACGGCTTTGCTTATCTCGATACGCATTATTACGGCGGCGTAAAGAAATATCAGTGGGTCACCATCCCTCTTGCACTTCACGGCGTTATCGTAAAAAAGGACGGAACCACCGTTGAGATAAATATCGGCGAGGACGAGAGCGACCCGGTATTCTTTGTATCCGACCTGCTCATACATCTTGCGGCAGAGCAGCTTGAAAAGAAGGGCGCAAAGGTCATCGAGGGGGAGGCTCTTGATATTATCGTGGGTAACAAGCCCCTTACCATTATCGGAGGCGACGGAAAAAGCGGCTCTTCAAAGGCTAAAACAGCCGCAAAGAGCGCTAAAAAGGATGAGAAGAAATCTGACACCAAGGAGGCTGTAAAGGCAGGCGTTCTTGATATATTAAAGCAGTCCTACGGTATCGAGGAGGAGGATTTCCTCTCCGCCGAGATCGAGGTCGTTCCTGCGGGAAAGGCAAGGGATGCGGGCTTTGACAGAAGCATGATACTCGGATACGGACAGGACGACAGGGTCTGCGCATTTACCTCAATGCAGGCTATGCTGGACTGCCCCGTATGCGACAGGACAACGGTCTGCATTCTTGTGGACAAGGAGGAGATAGGCTCTGTAGGCGCTACGGGAATGCAGTCACATTTCTTTGAAAATGCGGTTGCCGAGGTTATGAATCTCGCAGGGCAGTACAGTGAGTTAAATGTTAGAAGATGCCTCTCGAGAAGCTGTATGCTCTCATCGGATGTATCCGCGGGCTTCGACCCAAGCTACGAGGGAAGCTTCGAGAGAAAGAATGTGGCTTACATGGGCAGGGGAATGGTATTTAACAAGTTCACCGGCGCAAGGGGAAAGAGCGGCTCCAACGATGCAAATGCCGAGTATATGGCAAAGATCCGGGAGGTTTTAGACAAGGAAGATATCGCCTTCCAGACTGCTGAGCTGGGCAAGGTGGATGTGGGCGGAGGCGGAACCATCGCCTATATCCTCGCACTCTACGGAATGAATGTCATAGACAGCGGTGTTGCGGTTCTTAATATGCACGCGCCCTGGGAGGCTACAAACAAGGCTGATATTTACGAGACATACAAGGGCTACAAGGCCTTCGCGAAGAATGTTTCCATGTAATTAAGAGCTTTATGAGCCATTACCCGGATTTAAATCATGGGTATTAAGTATTTTTTCAGGACCGATAGTCATGGAATTAAAAAAATCAGATTTTTATTTTGATCTGCCGGAGGAGCTGATCGCACAGGATCCGCTTGAAGATCGCTCCTCCAGCAGGCTTCTTGTTTTAGATAAAGAAACCGGAGCCACCGAGCACAGGATTTTCAAGGATATTACGGATTATCTTGAGCCCGGTGATTGTCTTGTTTTAAATAACACAAGGGTTATCCCCGCAAGGCTTTACGGAGAGAGGGAGGTAACCTGCGGACAGGTCGAGGTGCTCCTTCTTAAAAGAGGCGAGGGGGATGTATGGGAGACGCTGGTCCGCCCCGGGAAAAAATGTAAGCCCGGACAAAAGCTTGTCTTCGGAGGAGGAAAGCTCCGCGCGGAGGTTCTTGAGACCGTTGAGGACGGTAACCGGCTTATCAGATTTTATTACGAGGGCATCTGGGAGGAGGTTTTGGACTCCCTCGGAGAGATGCCGCTTCCACCTTATATCACCCACAAGCTTAAGGACAAAAACCGCTACCAGACGGTTTATGCCAGATTTGACGGCTCTGCTGCCGCACCCACCGCGGGACTTCATTTTACTCCGGAGCTTTTTAAGAAGTTAGAGGAAAATGGGATAAGGCTCGCCTATGTAACACTCCATGTGGGGCTTGGAACCTTCAGACCCGTAAAGGAGGAGAATATCCTTGACCACCATATGCACACGGAGATGTACCAGGTCACAGGGGAGGCTGCGGATATAATAAACAGCACAAAGCAAAACGGCGGAAGAGTGATCTGCGTCGGAACCACGAGCTGCAGAACCGTTGAGAGCGCTTCTGATGAAAAGGGAATTGTAAAAGCGGGAAGCGCGGATACCGGTATCTTTATCTATCCCGGCTATAAATTCAAGGTGCTGGACTGCCTTATAACCAATTTCCATCTTCCGGAGAGCACACTTGTCATGCTTGTATCCGCTCTTGCGGGCAGGGAGAATGTACTTAAGGCGTACGGGGAAGCGATAAAAGAAAGATACAGGTTTTTCTCCTTTGGGGATGCGATGTTTATAAAGTAACCGTGCTTGTTATATGGCGGCAAATATGCTAAAATATAAAAGATTGTGCGAAGGTGTTTCGCACAGGGCAATTCTTTATAACTAAAGGATCGACTTGTTTTTAGATTAATACGGGGTAAAACAAATGGCTGAGGTTGAGAGAAGAAAAAGTAAAAGAATGCACATGGATTCAAAGCTTGTCATCAAAAGGCTGGACGGCGGAAACGCCGAGGAGGTCAGTATCGAGATAAGCGATGTTTCAAAGACAGGCGTGGGATTCATCTGCAAGACACCGCTTCTTATCGGAACGGTTTACGAATCCTTCCTTACTATCTGGACAAAGGAGGTGCTCCACGCATTCCTTCAGATCGTAAGGATCGAGTTAAAGGAAGATATGTATTATTACGGCGCATCATTTGTCGGAATGCCGGAGATGGATGCCGCAAGAATAGAGACCTATCAGACTCTCAATGAGAACGGTGTATAAATCCTCAAGCAAAGGAATTTAGGGAAGATGTCAGACAAGCCCGGTTACGACTTGGACAAATATGTCAGCGATAAAATAGCGAAGCTTGAAAGCTCCGAGAGAAATCTGAAGGCCATCTTCAGGATAATGACCGCGGAGAGTGAGAAGCTGTTTGCCGAGTCAAATGACGGATATACGATCACAAGCTTAACATACGGACAATTTAAGGAGAGAACTGTGCAGATAGCCGGTTCTCTTTTGGCGGTACTCGGTAAGGCCGCCGTGGGAGATATTGTCGGTATATATATGGACAACAGCGAGGAGTGGCTGGAGATATTCTGGGGACTTCTCATGCTGGGCTACAGACCCCTTCTCGTAAACAAGAGGATGGGAAAGGCTGTCCTTGAGGACATTCTTGTCAAATATAATGTGAAAGCGGTTATAACCGATGGTGATTCTCTGGGGGATAATCCGATACCTGTGGAGAAAATCCTCGGGCAGCTTAAAAGCAGTGAGAGCATAGATCCGGAGAACGATGACTGGGCGGATGAGCTTATACTTATGTCCTCCGGGACCACAAGCCATGTTAAGCTTTGTGTTTACAACGGCGAGACCATGTATTACCAGATCTGTGACAGCGCGAGGATAATAAAGCAGTGCAGGCAGATGAAGGCTCACTGTAACGGGGAATTAAAGCAGCTTACATTCCTTCCCTTTTACCATGTTTTCGGGCTGGTCGCCGTATTTATGTGGTTCGGCTTTTTCAACCGCAGCTTTGTGTTCCTGAAGGATTTTTCCTCGGAGACCATACTTAACACCGTAAGAAGACATAAGGTAACTCATATTTTCTCAATCCCTCTTCTCTGGAACACTATCTATGAGACCGTTATCCGTACAGCGAAGGAGCGGGGCGAATATGATAAGCTGATGAAGGGAATAAGGCTCTCCGAAAAGCTGGCGGGAACGCCCTTTGGAAAGCTCTTTACAAAGCTTGCCTTTAAGTCCGTAAGGGAGCAGATATTCGGGGACAGCATAAGATTCCTTATAAGCGGAGGAAGCGCGGTTTCGGAGGAGGTACTGAGATTTTTTAATGCCATCGGTTATCACCTTGCCAATGGTTATGGTATGACTGAGATCGGAATCACCTCCGTTGAGCTCTCATCCGACAGGAATAAGCTTACGGATAAATCCGTCGGAATGCCCTTCGCCTCCATAGAGTACAAGATCTCCGATGAAGGGGAGCTGCTTGTAAGAGGGGAGACCATGGCGGACGCGGTCATGGAGGACGGGAAAGAGGTAAACAGGACCGAGAACGGATGGTTCCACACAAACGATCTCGCAGAGGAAAAAGACGGAAGATATTTTATACTCGGACGAAGAGATGATGTAATCATCGGACTTTCGGGGGAGAATATAAATCCCGATGTGCTTGAGGAAAAGATAAGCATTGAGGGAGCCGAGGCTATCTGCATAGTGAAGCAGAAGGTGGGGGAAAATGACCTTCCGGTCCTTATCGTAAAGGTTTCGCCCTATGCTTCCGCGGATACGATGAAAGCGGTGGAAAAGCGGGCTGAGGATGCGTTAAAAGCCCTTGATATGGAAAAAACCGTAGGGAAGGTGATACTTACCACGGATCAGCTTATGGACAGTAACGATTTCAAGCTAAACCGCAGAAAGATAGCGGAAAAGCTTGAGTCCGGAGAGATAAGAAAAGCGGACCCCAGGGATGAGAGCTTTGTGGTTTCGGAGCTCACGGAAAGCGTGGCAGGGATAATCGGATCGGTTATCGGAAAGAGCGCATCCGAGGTGGCACCCAACGCGGATATTTTCTTTGAACTCGGCGGGAGCAGCCTCGATTACTTTACGATCGTTATGGAACTCCAGAGGGAATTCCGGGTAACCTTTCCCCCGGAGAATGACAGAAGCTTTAAGACCGCGGCGGAGTTTGCGGATTATATAGAAAAGCACAGGTAAGTTAGCTTTGATCGGATTGTTTAACTGGTTCACAAAGCTTACCGGGTGGCCGGTAGCGTTTTTTGCATTCAGGACAAAGATATATTATGAGGATAAGAAGGTTCAGGGGAGGCATATCAAGGGACCTGCGATAATAATCTCCAACCATACCTCGGTTTTTGATTATGCAGTTTATCTTTTTGTATTTTTCACAAGAACTCTGAGATTTCAGATGGCAGAGGTTTTGTTCAAAAAGAAATTTCTCGGCCCCTTACTTCGCATGCTCGGAGGCATATATGTAAACCGGGATACCTACGATTTTTCTTTCGTCGGCAAGTCCCAGAGCATACTGGAAAAGGGCGGGGTAGTCGGAGTTTTTCCGGAATCCAGAATCCCGAGGCCGGAGGAGAAAAGACCGCTGGAGTTTAAACCGAGCGCAGCGTATCTTGCGTATATCAGCGGCGTAAAGATCGTGCCGATAGTAACCAACGGTTCGTATTTTAATTTTATGAAAAGAGCAAGAGTCCTCATCGGAAAACCCATCGATATCGGAATATGGTGGGACGGAAATAAAGAGCGCAGAGAAAACCTTGCGGTGATCTCAAACAGACTCCGGGCGGAGATAATAAGGCTTACGAAACTTCTAAACAAGAAGTCCGAGGCGGATGAACTGCGCCCTCCCTTTTATTACTGGATGAACAACTTTATAAGGGTAACGGCCGCGCTTCCGGCCGCTGTATGGTTCAGACCCAAGGTGGTCTATTCCTGTGAGGCGGCAAAGCGGAAATACAAAAAGGGAGTTTTGTTTTTTTCAAACCACACAGGCTTTGGAGATCCGCTTTATATAATGACCTGTTTATGGTACAGAAGGATACATTTTGTTGTATCCCAGGAGATATTTGACAATCCGAAGATGCATTTCTGGTTTGATACGGCGTTTCGGACCATAGCCGTTGACCGCGAGAACATGAATATGAATTCCTTCAAGAAGCTTACCGCTTTTCTTGAGGCGGGACTGGCAGTGGGGATATTCCCGGAGGGACATATAAAGACCAGCGACGAACAGGTTGACGATTTTAAAAACGGGCTGGTGCTTATGGCGCTTAAGGGCAAGGTTCCTCTTGTGCCGATATATGTGGAGAAGAGGAAGCACTGGTACAACAGACTTGTTATGTACCAGGGAGAGGCCATAGATCTTGTCAAGCTCTACGGCAATACTCCGACCATGGCAGAGATAGAAGAGGCGTGAAGGCTTTGCAGACAGAGGGAGCTTGAGCTTGCCGCGCTGGCAGGGAGATAAATATGGACAGACAGGAAATTTTTAAAGGTTTACAGGAAATCCTTCGGACAATAGAAGGACATAACGACAAGGTGATAGACAGCGCTACCGAGGAGAGTGATCTTAAAAGCGAGCTGGGGCTTAATTCCATCGGGATGCTGTATATAATGATAACCATCGAGGAGAAGTTCGATATAAGCTTTGATGATGCGCATGTCGAGGACTTTAAGAAAGCCGGCGATGTTATTGATTATATCGAGGCGCATATTTAAAATGTGTTAAAAGGCGAAGCCGCGGAGGAAGCAGGCGATGAAGTGGACGGTCCGGGAGGGTAAGCCGGGAGATATGGTCCGTGTAAAAGTAAACAGTCAGATGGACCATTACGGCGTGTTCATCAGCGATTCGGAGGTCATCCAGTTCGGAAAGAATCCGTCACTGAGGCTTGGAGTTTCGGAGAGCGAGGTCTTTGTATGTGCCACGGATATCAATGAGTTCAGGAATGGAGGATACCCGGAATTTGCGGATCTTTCCATCTCCGAGAGGCTTAAAAGAATTAAGACGGATAAGATAATAGAGACTGCCCGCGGGCGTATAGGTGAGGGCGGATACAATATAATCTACAACAATTGTGAGCATTTTGCTTATGAGTGCATTTTCGGAAGGAAATACTCTTCCCAGTCCGGGAAGGCAAAAGAAATAGTCAAACAGATGGCAACGGGAAAAGAAAGCTAAAGAGGATATTTACCTATGTGTCTTGTCATTTCACACAAGGTTTTTAAAAGTGTCTTCGGGCGTAAGACCGATCCGCCGCTTGATAAGATAGAGCTTACAGGGACCCATTACGAGGAGTGGAAGGATATTATTTATGAGAGTATCGGAAGACTCCGGAAGCTGGGCTGGAAGGAAATATTTATCAAGGGTGTCGGAGGAGACAGGCTGAAGGGCCTGTACCATGACAACGGTTCGGATAAGACTGCGGTGTTGTGCCACGGCTACAGGGCACATTACTTCGGGAATACGGCTCTGGCAGCGGGATACTTTTTGGACAGGGGATACAATTTAATACTGCTTGTGCTTCGCGGACATGAGGGCAGTGAGGGTAAATACATAACCTTTGGTGCTTTTGAACATAAGGATCTGCTTCTCTGGATCAATACGCTTATAAAAAAGTACGGTCAGAAAAAGCTTGTGCTTTACGGAAACTCTCTCGGAAGCAATTCCATCATGAGAGCTTCGGAGTTTATAGATACCGACAAGGTAAAGGCGATAATTGCCGACTGCGGGTTTATAAATTCAAAGACTGTTCTGAATACGCAGGTAAAAAACAAGGCGAACAACGCCTTTCAGAGGATGGTTTATTCACTTGTTTTCATACCCGTGATACATGGAATGAGATTTTTCTCGAAAAGAGCGGGATTTGATATTTTTGCGGGAGACACAAGGGTCTCGGTTTCGAGGACAAAGGTTCCGATATTCTTTTTGCACGGGGCAAATGATAAGATCGTAAATGTTAAGGAGACCGAGGAAAACTACAGAGCCTGCGGTTCACCCAAGGAGATGTTTATCGCTTCAAGGGCAGGACACGGAGCCGCCTTTGCCGACGGCGGGGAAAAGCTAAGGGAAAGGCTTGACGAGTTCCTTGGCAGATATATTTAGCAATAAAATTCAAAAATGCCGAGCCCCGGTCCGGTATTTTTTGAAAATATAAGTTTCAGGAGAAAAGATATGAGCAAATTCGCAATTCTTACCGATTCAAGCAGTGATCTTACAGAGGAGATCAGACAGCGTTTCGACATTGATTATGTCGAGGGTCATCTTCAGATGCCTGATGGCAGAAGCGTTCCTCTCTGCCTTGGCTGGACCGAGGATTACCAGCACGATTCTTTCTATGCCGATATAAAGAAGGGCGCTGAGTATGCAACCTCTCCGGCAAATGTTTCGGAGTTTGCCGAGAGACTCAGGTCATATGTCAGGGAAGGCCGTGAGGTGGTTGCAATCACAATATCCACCGCACTCTCCGGAACCTACAATTTCCTTGTGGAAGCAAAGGCTGAGGTTTTAAAGGAGTTCCCCGATGCAAAGATCTATTGCATTGATTCACTTCGCTATTCCATTCTCGAGGGTATGATCTGTGTTAAGGCAGCCCAGATGAGAGATGAGGGAAAGAGCGCCGAGGAGGTTTATAACTGGATCGAGGCCAACAAGAATTGCTATCACCAGATGGGATGGCTTGACGACCTTTCATTTGTTGCCAGAAAGGGAAGAATGTCAAACAGCAAGGCTTTCTTCGGACAGCTTGTGGGAATAAAGCCCCTCGGAGATATCTCTTCAAACGGACTTACCACCGTTATCGGAAAAGCAAAGGGAGCAAAGACCGGATTCGCAGCTATCCTTGACTATATTGAGGCTACGATAACCAATCCCACTGAGCAGACAATATTCGTCGGAACCTCCGACAGAGAGAGGGATGCGGATAAGCTTGTGGAGATGATAAAGGAAAGATTCGCACCCAAGGAAGTTATAAAGTCCTTCGTGTTCCCGGGCTGCGGTGTTAATATCGGCCCCGGTCTCTGCGCGGCATTTTACTTCGGAAAGCCTAACAGCGATGACATGAAGGCTGAGGAGGCTATAATGAACGAGATTCTTTCCAAGTAAATCCGGGGGATAATAAAAAATGCAGGCAGGTGAATTAAAGATCGACGGGAAGATGATGGCTGCGTGCGTAAAGGCGGGCGCTTTGAGACTTGAAAAGAACGAGGCCTTAATAAACCAGCTCAATGTTTTTCCGGTACCCGACGGTGATACGGGCTCCAATATGCTTACGACACTGCGGGGAGGCATTTCTGCGGCAAAAAACACCGATGATCTCGGTGAATATATGGGAAGCCTTTCGATGGGAATGCTTTTCGGCGCAAGAGGTAATTCCGGAGTTATTTTTTCACAGATATTCTCGGGAATAGCCGATAAGCTGAAAGGCAAGGCAAGCGCCACCCCCGCGGAGATGCTTGAGGCTCTTGAAAACGGTTCAAAGGTTGCTTACAGCAGCGTGGTCTCGCCCACCGAGGGAACCATTCTTACTGTGGTAAGAGAGGGAGCGGAAGGCTTTTCGGGAAACGGACTTGAAAATTTAACTATCTGGGATTTTTTCAGGATATACATTGAGAATATTAAGGAAGCTCTCGGACGGACCCCGGATCTTTTGCCCATATTAAAGAGCGCGGGAGTTGTGGACAGCGGCGGATACGGGTTTGTAAAGTTTTTTGAGGGCTTTACCGAGGCGGCTGTCTCCGGTCTTGTAAGTGATATGGAGGAGGACGGGGCGGCGCTTCCGGCAGCGGGCTTTAACAAATGGATAGAGGACGAGAATGAGGAGCCCTTCGGTTTTTGCACCGAATGTATCATAACCCTTAATGAGGGAACCGGGAATATCCGGGGTGAGGTTGTGGCTTACCTTGAATCCATGGGACAGTCCGTGGTATGTGTACAGAGAGAGAATATTTTAAAGCTCCATGTACATACCTACAGCCCACTTGATGTCCTTACACATATGCATTCCTACGGCGAATTCTATAATGTCAAGATAGAGAATATGGATGCCATGTCCGGAAGGACCGGCGAGGATAAGAAGGACAAAAAAAACGCCGCTCCAGGCGAGGGAGGCATACTGACGGATGAGAATGCTGCGGGAGAGCTTAAGGCCCTTATGCTTAAAAAGCAGGAGGAGATGGTCCGGGAGATACACCACGGTATAGCTTATGTTGCTGTCGCCAACGGCGAGGGTGTCATAAAGGCATTCAAGGACTTTGGATGCGAGATAGTCCTTAACGGGGGACAGACCATGAATACCTCCGTGGAGGAATTTGTGGAAGCCTTCAACAGGCTTGATGCCGAGCATATAATCGTTATGCCCAACAACTCCAATATCGAAGCCGCGGCGATTCAGGCCGCAATGATATACGGCAGCGACAAGGTTATGATACTGCCGACAAAGTCCATTGCTGAAGGGTATTTCGCCATGTCCATGTCCATAACCGACAGATATGAGGCGGACAAGGTTTATTCCCTTATGAAGCAGGGCTGCGAGGGTGTCGATACGATCTGGATATCAAAGGCCATAAGGGATGCCAGGGTCGAAAATGTGGAATGCAGAGAGGGAGATTATCTCGCGCTCCACGGAAAGAGCATAGTTGCCGCGGATCCCGACAGGTTAAGCGCTGTCAAAAAGGTTCTTGAGAGCGTGGAGGATATCGAGGATAAATATGTTCTGCTCATATTTAAGGGACAGTCTGTAACAGATGAGGAATGTGAGGAACTCCAGGAGTATATCGAGGATACCTACGACTGGCTCGATGTCGGAATCATCGACGGCGGCCAGGAGGTTTACGATTTTGTTATAGGAATAACCGGTTAACAGTTAAAAACATAACGGCCTGCTTTGCAGGTTGTTATTTTAAGGGGATATTAAATATGCCGAGCTACGGATGGATAATAATCGGAGCGGTGGTGCTCTTACTTGGCGGCGGAATAGCGGTAATGCTTATCATGACTCTTCCCATCGCGGATATGGTATTCAGGACACAGTTTACAAGACCTGACGGGCCTGCCGCGGGCTGGACAAGGGGCGTTTGCTCTTTTCCGGACAATGAGGAGAATATGGAGATGCACAGGCAGGGAATGGCCTGGGCGGAGGAAAACAAGTCCGCTATGAGCGAGGTGTCGATAGAAAATGAAGGCATAAAGCTCTGTGGACAGTATTTTGATTTCGGATACGACAGGGCGGCGCTATTTCTTGCGGGAAGAGCCGAGCCCTGTACCTATTCCTATTATTTCGCCATGCCCTATAAGAAATACGGATATAATGTGCTTGTGATCGACAACAGAAGCTGCGGGCTTTCGGGGGATGAACACAGCTACGCCGGAATGAAGGAATACTCCGATGTCCGCAAATGGATCGCATATTTAAACGAAGAGCTTGGAAATAAAAAGGTTCTTCTCCACGGTATATGTGTGGGAAGCGCGACTGCCTTAAGAAGCGTTACCCATCCGGATTGCCCGGAGTGCGTTGAGGGACTTATCGCCGACGGATTGTACGAGACCTTTTACGAGACCCTCCGTACCCATTTTATCGAAAGAGGAAAGCCGGTATTTCCCGTGTGCCATGAGGTTGTGTTTAAGATAAAGAAGCTCACCGGCGTAAATGTTATGGTGGAGGGACCGAAAAAGGATATCAAAAAATATACCGGCCCGCTCCTTATGCTTCACGGAAGGCAGGATGTTTTCTCGCTTCCGGAGAAAGCGGTAAAGCTCTTTGAATCCTCGCCTTCCGCAAACAAGAAGCTGGTGTGGTTTGATGAGGGTATGCATTCCCACTTAAAGATAGTGGCTCCCGAAAAGTATGATGAAACAGTGGGAGAGTTTTTGAGGAGGCTCAGATCAGAATAAAAAAAACAGCTTTTATGTTTTAATCATGCTTTATGATTAACTTTCATTTATTATAATTTCCGCGTTCCGCGGTCACCGTGCAGTATTTTGTTTTCATCGGAAGGGTCAATTTCTTTGATCCTTCCTTTTGAATTATAGGTTGTAAGCATTCCGGTGCTACGGGCGGGTATTTTATGTCCCTCCTCGGAGATAAGGGAGCGGAATCTGTCCTTATCGCCGTCGGCGAGGGCTTTTTTTATCCTCTCGTCCCGGGACTTTTCAAGCTCATCTACAGGATAAGAACCGGGCATAGCTGTGGCATCTCCGGGTTTTGAGCCTTGCATGGATGTTCCGTCTTCAGGCTTTGAGCCGGTCATGGCCTCAAGCCCGTCACCGATAGGCTTGCTGTCCCAGAGATTTCCGAAAATCTTTTTTATATTTTTCCAGAGACTTACAAAGAAATCCTGTATATATCCCCAGACAAGGTTAGCGGTGGCGGTTATGGAATCGGCTTCCTCCGCCCTGTCTTTTCTTTGCTTTACCGCTTCCTCGAGGGAACGCTCGAAGCCGTCCTTTTTCCCGGGCGCGGCGGAAGGTTTGTCATTTGTCTTTTTGCTTTCCGAGGGCTCGTAGACAACTCCCTTTTCATCTTCCGCCCCGAGAGCAGATTTAAAGGAAAACTGCTCGGAACCGCTCTCTGCAGGCTTTATACGCTGGTTCTGCTTATATTCATTTGTAACTCTTGTATTAACAGGCTCTATCATATTTTCCAAGTGGGCAAACTAAGGTTTTGCCGTTATTTTAAAGCACATTTTTATATGCAGGTTTATACTCATACGCGGGTTTACAATATAACTATATCCGTTATATCGGCTCCCAGGCTATAAAAATTTATCGTTTTTTTCAAAAAGCTGTCAAAAAGAGGTTCAAAAGACGCTCGAAAGATCTTCAAAGGAAGCTCAAAAGTGACGAACGGCGATTATTAGGTATGAAATACCTTTTATTTTATAGAATAAAAGGAAACTTTTTTGTAGAATGTATGTAATAAAGGAAGATAGTATGTGCTTTTATGCTGGAAACCGGCAAAAGGATATATAGTTTCCCGGAGGGAATATGACCGACAAGGAATTACGAAAATTATCAAGACAGGATCTTTTACAGCTTCTTATCGCTCAGGGGCGCGATGCTGCCGCAGTTGAGGAGCAGTTAAAGGAAGCTAAATATAACGAGCAGAGACAGTTTGACAGTAATGAGCGGCTTCGGGACAGGATAGCCGACAGGGAGGAGACCATCGAGCATCTCAAGGAAAAGCTTGCCGGGAAGGATGAAAAGCTTAACGAGAAGGACAGGGAGATCGCGGAGCTCAAGGATCAGATAGAGATGTTAAAGGCTAAGGGCTTTTCTGTAGATGCCACGGGGATTATCGAAGGCAGACAGATCGGCTCCATCGCCGAAGCGGCACTTGCTCTTAATGATGTTTTTGCCGCGGCACAGAGAGCGGCGGATATGTACCTTGCGAACGCGAAGAAGATCGCTGAAGGGGAGAATCAGAAATGAAATTTGATTCCTTGCCCTCTGTTGAGCAGTTAGAGAATGAACTCAAGAGAGAAAAGCGCAAAAAAAATTACGGAAGAGCACTGCGCAGCACACTTTTCACGCTGCTGGTTGTGGCAGCTGCGGCGATACTGGTGGTGGTACTTTTTCTTCCGGTAATACAGATAACGGGCTCTTCAATGTCGCCGACGCTCAAGAACGGAGATATTGTTGTGGCTGCGAATCTTCGGAGATATGAATCCGGTGAGATAATAGCCTTTTACTACAACAACAATCTTATGGTGAAGAGAGTTATCGGTGTGGGCGGAGATGTTGTAAGCATAGATTCCGACGGCGTTGTTTATTTAAACGGAGAGATGTTAAGGGAGAATTACTTAACGGAGAAGAACGCCGGAGTGTATGATATCGAATATCCATATATCGTACCCGAAAACACATATTTTGTGGTCGGGGACAACAGGTACATGAGTATAGACAGCAGGGTAAGCAGCGTCGGCTGTATTGATGAGAGCCTGGTTGCAGGCAGGTTGGTATTGAGACTTTGGCCCTTTACGGAATTCGGGTTGGTTAAGTAGCTTAGGAGGAAGCGGCAATATGAATTTTCAGATTAACGAGCAGGCTGCGATAGCACTCAGCAAGAGGAAAAAACACCACATATATGTCCTTGTGGTGGCTATAGCTGCCGTATTTACGGTTGTGGGAGTTGTATACGCCCTCACAAGACCGGGCCGGGCTTTTTCGAGTCTTGAAAAGACGCTTGAATGTGCGGTGGATGTACACCAGCATACCGAGCAGTGCTACGACGCCGAAGGAAAGCTTATCTGCGGAATGGCAGATTATGTGGCTCATATCCACGACCCCGAGCTTTGCTATGACGACAACGGAGAGCTTGTCTGTCAGCTTCCCGAGATAATACCCCACGAGCACGGTGACAGCTGCTACCTTGAAAAGATGGAGCTCATCTGCGGTATAGAGGAGGGACAGGTAGTTGACGCAAACGGCGTAGCTGTCTTTGATGCGGAGGGAAATCCTGTTTTTAATATCGACGAGGTTTCGGATATCAGCCTTATCGATGTAGAGGGAGAAATCGGAGAAGAAAATCCCGAAGGCACTGAGGAGACCGCCGGGGAAGAGACAACCCCCGGGGAGAATACCGAAAATGCCGAGGAGACCGGCTCGGAAGGAGTTTCCGAAGAGGAAACCGAGGGGACGTCAGAAGAGGGAGAGACCTCCACAGAAGAAAAGTCCGAAGCTACAGAAAAGGGAGAAGCTTCCACAGACGAAAAGTCCGACGCTACGGGAAAGGGAGAGACTTCCGCGGATGGAAAGTCTGAAGCTACGGAAAAGGGAGATGCTTCCACAGACGGAAAGTCTGAAGCTACGGAAAGTGGAGATACCTCCACGGAAGAAAAAACCGGAACATCGGATAATGCGGACTCCACCGCAAAGGAAGACTCCGCGACCGGGGATAATACAGCGGACAATAATACGGAAAGTGCTGCCGGGGATAAGGGCAATGGACAGGACGCTCCCACGGAAGGAAATACTGATGAAACTCCCACCGTGGAGGATACCGCTTTAGATGCGCCCGCAGAGGAAACTGCTCCCCAGGAGACCACGCCTCAGGAAACCACGCCTCAGGAGACCACGCCTCAGGAGACCACGCCTCAGGAGACCTCACCCCAGAGTAATGCCGCATCGGAAGAGATAGTAAGCGAGACCGTGGACTTTAACGCGAACGCGGACGACGGCACATCGCAGTATACATATCATACCCACACCGCAGAGTGCTATAAGATCGTAAAGGAGCTTATCTGCACGGAGCAGACGCTTCATGTACATACCGCGGAGTGCTATGACGAGAACGGAGTTCTTTCCTGCGGACAGCTCCAGCTTTCCATGCATGTACACGGAGACGAGTGCTTCCACTTCGAGGAGAAGACCGTCACCAAGACCGCTACCGCGGGCAATTACACTGTCACCGCCACATACGGCGCAAGCGCAAAGATTCCCTCAAAGGCGGAATTCAGAGCGGAGATAATCGAGCCCGAATCTGCAGTCTATGTAGAGAATGAGAACGCGATGAAGAGCGCAGTGGGCGAGGATGCCGAGGCTCAGGTAATGTTCAATATCGGCTTCTATGTAAACGGAGAGGAGATCGAGCCCGAGGGACCCGTAAGCATAACCTTTAAGCTTAACGAAGAGGATTACAGCAGCGGGGATGAGCTCACGGTTATCCACGTACAGGACGACGGTACGGTCAATGTCGATTCTTCGACGATAGACGGAAACAATAACGCAAGCATAACCACGGATTCATTCTCGGTTTATATCCTGCTCAACAACGGAAACAGCGGAGTCGTTAAACCCGGAAAATACGGAAGATACACCGTAGGGATAAATGATACAAGGGATGCTTTCAGGTATTCGCCGGAGTATGCCGCATACAGAAGCGTAAACAGTGAGCTGGGTATCGCCGCAAACTTCCATATCGTTGCCTTCGGAACATTCAGGACGGCCAGCCATGTCAACGGTAATGTATGCGCAAGAAACGCCTATTGTCCGAATAATTTCGGAACCAATAATCTTGGAAACGAGTTGTCCTATATACAAAACTATCACGAGCCGAATTCAAACAGCGGTACAGGTCTGGATTCCACGATGCTTGTCATCGGAAGTTCAAATACTTTAAAGATCACCGGAAATAACGGCGGCGATGAGATACATATCATCTCACCGGGGGGTACGGAAGTAAAAATCGACAATCCCTCAAAGATCGTTATAGACAGCGACACCGGATCGAATCCTTTCATCGATATAGACGCTCTTGAAAGGGAGCTGATATCGGTAAGAAACAGCCTGGCTTCGGTGGAGGATGTCAATGTAAAGACCTATTTTACCGGTGATGATAACGGATCATACATTGAACTTACCGACCCCGAGGTGGCAGGATACTTTAATACCACCGGTTCGTTTATAAACACATACGGAGGAGTCAATCTTAAGCTTGACGGGTTTAAGAGCGGATATAACGGAACACTGATAATAAATGTCGATTGTTCCGATGTAGGTGTTAACGGGGAAGGAATAAGGAAATTACAGCTTCCCAAGAGTGCGAATGTTTATGTGGACGGTGTGGTACAATCCACAGGCGAGGTTACGACCTTCGAGAATGGTAAGGTTATATGGAACTTTACGAACTGTGCGGGTGTGGACATCTATACCAACCAGATGACAGGTATAATTCTTGCTCCGGAGGCAAATGTGGTTGCCGAAGGTAACCTCAACGGACAGATCATCGCTAAGGATATCAAATGTACCGGAGAAACTCACAGAGTAAGCTTTACCGGAACAATGGTTCCCTTTAAGGCTTCCTTTAAGGCAGGAAAGACCGTTGACGGAAAGACTCCCACTCAGGAGCAGGTATTCAGGTTTGGTCTGTATGAATATGCCGACGGTAACTGGAACCTTATAGAAACCGCTTCGAACAACGGCTCATCCATAAGCTTCGACACCAAGGTTACTTATAATGACAAGAGTCAGGTAGGAAACCACTATTTTAAGATAGCCGAGATTCCGGAGAGCAAAAACGAGAACGATTCCAATTCGTATGTTTATGATACCACCGAGTATATAGTCAAGGTGATCGTAAAGCTGAGCGGCAACAATTACACCGCCGATTATGAGTTTTACAAGGTCGGTGAAAACGGACTCACGGTTGTCAATAATGACTTTGTTTTCGATTCCGCATCTGCGATAGGCGCTGAGAATATTATCTTCAATAATGTGCCCAATAATACGGAAATCTCCGTTGAGAAACAGTGGCTGGATTACAAGGGAGAGGAACTTACGGAGGATCTGCCGGAGAGCCTTACGGTATACCTTTACCGGACCACGGATACAAACGCGGTACCCGATGAGTCCAATCTTATCGATACGGTGTCCCTCACAGCCGATACGGGATGGAAGTACGAGTGGAAGAATCTTCCGAAGCTGGACGAGCAGGGCAGAACGCTTTATTATTTCGCGAAGGAAGAGGAGAAAGCCGGTTTCATTTCAGAGGCTTCGAAGCAGACCTGGTTTGAATTCGGAATACAGAAGTTCATCAACAAAAAGCCTTCGGAAACCACGAAGATCGAGGTTGACAAGAAGTTTGTGGCCTTCACACTTGAAGGGGATGAGATAGTTCTTACAAATCCCAGACCCGACGGCGGAGATTATAAGAATGATTATGTGCGTTTCAAGCTTGTAAGAAATGTCACGGTCAACGGAAATCTTACGGAGGAGGACAGCGCTTACAACGGAAAGGCACAGATCGATGGGGCAGAGGCAGATATAGTAAACGGTCTGTTCGAGGTTACCGGAGAAAAGGAATGGAAGACAGTAATCGACAAGCTTCCGAGTGTTGAGTATATCGGAGCGGATCTCTATGAATACGAATACAAGATAATTGAGACCTCCGATTCCTCACTTAACTATGCCTTCTTAAGAACCGAGACGGAAGAGGTAAGCGAGAACGGAAAGACATATACAAAATATGTGGTTACCAACGGACTTAAGACAACGGAGCTTGAGATAGACAAGAACTGGCTTACCTACACCGGAACCATCGACTCAATGCAGACCAATAAGGATTCCGAACTCTTCATAAGGCTCTATCTTACCGCCAACAATGAGGAGAATACAACTCATATCGCAAAGGGAAGCTATCTGCTGGGAGCTGTGAGCATTGATAACAGCGACAGCGTATACTCAGGAGAACTTATTGAGGATGTTTCCTCAGAGACAAAGACAAAGCTCTGGGCATTCAAGGTTACCGGGCTTCCCATGTACTATGGCGCAAAGCAGGAGGACGGAAGCGCTATACTGAAGAAATATGTTTATTCCGTTACAGAGGATCCGCTGGATGGATACGAGTTTATTACAGAACCCAGACAGCTCTCATCGGGAGAAGCAATTGAAGCCAGTGTAACGACAGCTTCACTAAATGATGAAAATGCCTATAACAGTATAGTCATCAAAAATATGTCCGAATCCCATTTCAGTCTTCCCGAGACCGGTGGCGCGGGTCATATAATTCCAGTCTATATAGCAGGCGCAGTAGTGATACTTGCTACCATCGCGCTGCTCGTATATAGAAGAAAATTGCGTAAAAACTGATTTATTTCATGTAAGAAAAGGAGACAAAGAAAATGAAAAGAAAAATCCTACCGGTTGCCCTTTCGCTCGCACTTTGCTTTGGGGCTTCAATGACCGCATTCGCTGCGGACATTGATACAACAGCAAACACAGGCACAGAGGCAACTTCCGCTGTTCACAGCTATGAGGCATACCAGATCTTCACAGGTACTTACGAGGCTGCGGATAAGTCATTATCAAATGTAGAGTTCGGCTCGGCAGTTACCGATGCCATGAAGTCAGCCCTTATCGCCGAGATCAACACAAAGATCACCGATGATACGAAGAAGCTTGCCGCAGACGCAAAGGCAGGGGATATCGCAGCTGCAATAGGAACCTATTACGACAGCAACAGTGCTGAGACCATCGCCAAGATCGTAAAGGATAACCTCGGAGACGCAAAGTTTACTGTTTCAAACGGAAAGGTGGACGGCGGAGCAGCAGGTTATTACCTCATCGTTGATGTTACCGATTTTACCGGCGACGAGGAGGTTTATCTCGACAGAGCGCAGCTCCAGATCGTAGACAATGAGCTTAATGTAAAGATCAATGAGAAGCGTGATTCCATCACCACCTACAAGAAGGTTAAGGATATCAATGATTCCGTTGAAGTTAATTACAGTGAGTGGCAGGATTCCGCAGATTATGATATCGGCGATTCCATTCCCTTCATGCTCTATGCTACCGTACCTTCAAACTATGACAGCTATTCATCTTACGAGTATATCTTCCATGATGTGCAGTCCGCAGGACTTACCTTCAAGGCAGATACCGTAAAGGTTTATGTGGATGACGCACAGATAACCGATGGATATGTTGTTAATGAGAATGTCGACGGTGATACCTTCCAGGTCGTATTTGCTGACCTTAAGAAAATCGCTGCTGTAAAGGCAGATTCCGTTATTACCGTAGAGTACGAGTCGGTGCTTAACGGACAGGCTCTCATCGGAGCGGAGGGCAACCCCAACAAGATGCGCGTTGAGTTTGAAAACGACAACGGCGGAAAGGGAAAGACTCCCTGGGATACAGTAATTGTATTTACCTTCAAGACCGAGATCAACAAGGTTGACCAGGAC
This sequence comes from Lachnospiraceae bacterium, assembly GCA_017479285.1. GTDB lineage: Bacteria > Bacillota > Clostridia > Lachnospirales > Lachnospiraceae > AC2028. The sequence continues at coordinate 21,712 of JAFVCL010000089.1, read as the reverse complement.
GAGCTTCCTCTTGCAGGCGCTGAGTTCAAGATCGAAAAGCTCTCAGCTTCCGTAGAGGACGGAAAGTATGTTGTTGCCAAGGACGAGAACGGCGAAGATGTGGTTATCAAGACCCTTGAAGTTGTAATTAATGACGAGGGAACCCAGTTCAGCTCCGAGGGACTTGACGATGGTGTTTACAAGATCACCGAGACCAAGACTCCCGCAGGCTTTAACTCCATCGATCCTATCTACTTTGCGGTTGAAGCAGAGCATGACGAGGATGCGGCAGAGCCCAAGCTTGTAAAGATTGATGTAACCGATCTTGAAGGAAACTCAATCGTTTCCGACGGAAACAATCTCGGAGAGTTCACCATCGAGAAGGATAACGAGGATGCGATCGACACCACGATCATCAACCAGCACGGTGCGGTTCTTCCTTCAACCGGTGGTATCGGTACAACGATCTTCTATATCGTAGGCGGAGTACTTGTTGTAGGTGCTGTTGTTCTTCTTATCGTCAGAAGAAGAATGAAGACCGAAGAGGAATGATAACAGCGGAGTCAGTCAAAAGAAAGAATGAAATAAATCAATAATATGTAATATGTCCGGAAAGCCCTGGTCTTTCCGGATAGCCGCACAAAACTGACACCTTCACGCGGTGTGCGGTGAGCAACGGGAGCATCCCGGCCAAGGTCGGTTAAATAAGTGAGAGAAGATGGCTAAAGACGGAGGAAAAGCGAAAAAAAAGAAAAAGAAAGGCAGCAAGGTTATTTCCGGTATAATAACCGCAGTGCTTTTGGTATTTCTTGTGGGCGGTCTCGGAGTTATGCTTTATCCTTCCGTGAGTGAGTGGTGGAACTCGCTCCACGCCTCAAGGTCAATCTCGGAATATGTAATGGCGGTTGAGTCAATAGATAATACCGAGCTTGAAAGGATACTTGACGAAGCGAGGGAGTTTAACAGAAAGCTCTATGCCAATCCGCATTTTGATCTTACGGAGGAGGAATACGCCGAGTACGAGAAATGCCTTGATATTTCCGGAACGGGAATCATGGGATATATCTCGATACCCTCGATAAGCGTAAATCTTCCAATTTACCACGGTACGGAGGAGACGGTTTTACAGATAGCAGCCGGACACCTCGCAGGATCCTCACTTCCTGTGGGAGGAGAATCGACACACTCGATAATATCCGGACACAGGGGACTTCCCTCCGCCAAGCTTTTTACCGATCTTGACAAGCTTGTGGTGGGAGACACCTTCGTTATATCGATACTTAACGAACAGATGACCTACAGAGTCGATCAGATAAAGGTGGTCCTTCCCGAGGATACCTCCGAGCTCTCCATATCGAGAGGAAAGGATTATTGTACCCTTGTAACCTGTACGCCTTACGGTATCAACACACACAGAATGCTTGTAAGAGGGCATCGGGTTGAGAACGAGAAAGAAGAGCTGGTTGTACTTATAACGCCGGATGCGACGAAGGTTCCAAATCACCTGGTGGCCGTATTTATTATCATACCGACTCTTATCATCATGCTTATCGTTTATATGATATTTACGGCGGGAAGGAAGAAAAACCGCTCTACCTACGAGATACTTGATGAAATAAAAAACGATCAAAAGGTCTGACTTTTTAGTCCGGCTTTTTAGAAGGAGGAAGATTCCATGAAAAAATGGAAAACCCCAAGCAACGCATATTTAAGGAGATTTTTATCCTGGACTCTTGCGTTCTTTATCTGCGCGGGAGCAGTGGTTCTGTCGCCTTTGTTTTCGGACGCCGCAGATAAGGTTGACCTTGAGAGTGCCTGTAATCTGACGATTTTGTCCACCTCCAGCACCGACCCGGTATTCCTTGAGGATATCGAAAAGGCGAATGTGGTAATGGATCTCTACAAGGTTGCGGATGCGAAGGAGATCAAGGGCTCTGACGGATATACCTTCGAGGTTGTGGATCCATATACAGGGCTTGTGGATGTAAAGACGGATACGGATGTAAAGCTCTGGTACAGCCTTGCGCAGGATGCTGCAAAGGTGGTTAAGGCTTATTATGATGCAGGAACCCCCATCACTCCTTCCGCGACAGTGGAAGCCGGAAAGAAGGCGGCCGGACTTGAAGCCGGTCTCTATCTAATAATCGCAAGGGGAGCAGAGGAAACCGACTACTTCGATACAGTTGGTAATGAAGAGAAGGATGAGGTCGTCACCATAGCCAATGGTTATGAGTACTCATACACATTTACGCCCGAGTTTGTGGCGCTTCCCACAAAGACGCCCGATGCGCTTACAGGCGAGATCGATCTTACGGCGGATTCCGAGTGGCTGTACGGAGCCACGGTAAATATGAAGCCCATGTCGGAGCCCCGGTTCGGCGACCTTAGGATAATCAAGGATCTCAGGACCTTTGAGACCTCCGAGCCTGCATACTTCGTTTTCGAGGTCGAAGCGGAAAAGGAGTTAAACGGGGAAAAGAGAAATGTGTTCAGCAATGTATATACGCTTAAGTTTACGGATGCCGGAGAGAATTATCTTCTTGTAAAGGACATTCCCGTGGGAGCGGAGGTTACCGTTTCGGAAGTATACTCCGGAGCGTCCTACAGCCTTACCACAGCTCCCACACAGAGCACGGTAATAATTGCAAATGATATCGTGGATGTAAGCTTTACGAACGAATATAATGAAAATAACAAGCGTGGCGGAGCGATTACAAACCACTTTGATCCGGTGCTTGATGAGAACGGCAATGTTGTTCTTGATGAAAAGGGAATGCCCATGTATGTGTGGTCGCAATACGGTGACAGCTCAGAGGAGGTGACAGACTGATGAAAAAGAAAGGTCTTTTGCTAACCGCTGCCTGTGCAGCGCTTGTCCTTACAGCCTCCATCGGCTCTGCCTTCGCCTATTTCTCCACATACGAGAAGGCTCTCGGCGGATATGTGATCCATCTCGGGGATTATGAGGAGATAACCGAGGATTTCTCGGATTGGACCAAGAAGGTCGTGGTTACGAACAGGCAGGATTCAAAGGATGATGTCTATGTAAGGATAAAGGCATTTGCCGGAAGCCAGGTTGCCCTTCAGTATTCGGGGGATGCAAGATGGAGCCCTGCCGCAGACGGATATTACTATTACAGCGATGTTGTAAAGCCCGGGGAGTCTACCTCAGAGATAGATGTCCTTATAAACAATATCCCCCAGGGGGTTGACCCGGACAGCTTTAATGTTGTGGTTGTCTATGAGGCGACTGCGGTAAGATACAACGCTGACGGAACACCCTACGCGGACTGGACGCAGACTTTGGATGTTACTTATGTTACGGGAGGTGATAACTGATGAACGGATTTAAGAGGATTATCACTTCAAAGCCCTTTACCATCGTCTCATTTGCGCTTGCGGCTGGACTGCTTATATTCTCCTCGGTGGGAGGAACCCAAGCGGCGCTTACCTACTACTCGGAAAATTATACATCCCGGGTGCAGATGTACGATATCGGCGTATCGATAAACGAGAACGGCAATCCCGTTTCATACAGGGATTATGTTCCAAACAGCAATTATGTATGGGATCAGCACAGAGGCGCGCTCCTTACACATATGCTGGGGGAGAATGAGGAATTAAAGCTTGATGTGGCTTATCCGGAGGTCATTACGATAACAAACAGCGGTAAGGCAGACGGTGAGAGCGTAGATACATACAGCAGGGTCATTCTTTACAAGTACTGGGTGGATGAAAACGGAGTAAAGGTCACAAATCTTGATCCCGCGCTTATAGACCTTCATCTTATAAATATCGGAACAGACTGGATATTGGACACCGAGGCGTCGACCGATGAGCGCACAGTCCTTTATTATTCAAGGCTTTTGAAAAACGGCGAGACAACTCCTGCTCTCTCGGATACCCTTACAATAAACGGCATACTCGCCTCAAAGGTTACCCAGACAAAGGGCGAGAGAGTGGAAAACGGAAAGACATACAAGACACTTACGACAACCTATGATTACGACGGAACATCCTTTGTCATCGAGGCGGTTGTAAACTCAATCCAGAATCACAACGCCGAGGCTGCGGCAAAGAGCGTTTGGGGAAGAGACATAACCATCGGTGAAGACGGCAGTCTCTTGCTTAATTAAGGAAAGGAGCGCTGGATAAATGAAAAAGAAATTACTTGGCGCAATGCTTTCTCTCGCGCTTGTCCTTGGGCTGTCCACCTCATGCCTTGCAGAGACCATAACCGGTGGTGATAACTGGAATGTATATTTTACTCCGGAAGAGAAGATGGAAAGTACCTTCAGATCCTCGGAGATGACGGAGTCGATCTCGGGAATGCAGCCCGGGGATACCGCTATCTTTAATGTAACGCTGGGAAACCAGCACGGAACCACCACGGACTGGTATATGACAAACAAGGTTCTGTATTCACTCGAGGACAGAAGCAACAATAAGGGGACAATGGGGGGTGCGTATACCTACCTTTTGACCTACACCTCTCCGGACGGAACCGTCTCCATCATATTTGACAGCGAGACCATCGGCGGTGAGGGAGAATCCGATGCGGGTATCGGTCTCCATCAGGCTACCGACGCTCTTGAGGATTTCTTCTTCCTCGATACTCTTGAGCAGGGACAGACAGGACATATCACCCTAAAGATCGAGCTTGACGGCGAGACCCAGGGAAACGATTATCAGGATACACTGGCAGACCTTCAGATGAATTTCGCGGTCATGTTAAGGAGCGCCGGAGAATACGGCGATGAGGGCGGAAACGAGCGCCATCCCGAATATGTTGTGACCGGAGACGAGACAAATCTAAAGCCGTTCTTCTTCATCGCGGCAGGCGCTGCAGCTGTACTTATATTCCTCGGGATATTCGGCGTGGCTGACAGAAGAAAGCGTAAGGAAGGGGGCAAGGGCTGATGAAAGGATTTCTTAAAGTTTTTTTAGGCTTTATTGCTTCGGCTGCGCTTATAGGCGGGACAGTTCTTCCCGGATTTGCGGCAGAGGATTATACCTATACGGTACGCTTTCTTGCCGGTTCACAGGGCAGCTTTAATAAGGCGGGGGTTACGGTGTATGCCGATAACGGCGTGGCTGCGTCTCCCGATGTTACAGTTTCCGAAGATAACGATATTATAACGGTTTCCGGGTTAAAATACGGTTCAAGGATCACCTTTGACCTCGGAAGCGTAGATATATCGAATGACAGCAAATATTATGTAAAGGGAATAAGGGAGAGCGGTATGGATAACAATACCATCTCCACAAATTCTTTCCAGGTAAACAAGGATATTGACTATGTTGTGGGCTATGCGCTACTTGCGGACGCGGTGGCATACACCATCGAGTATGTGGACAACCATGGCAATACCCTTGCTCCGACAGAGACGCATTACGGAAATGTCGGCGACAGGCCGGTGGTTGCCTTCCTCTATATGGACGGCTATCTTCCCCAGGCCTACAACCTTACCGGTACGCTCTACAAAGACCCGGCGGACAATGTTTTCCGTTTTGTATATACACCGCTTTCCGAGCTTCCCGGTTACTATACCGGGTACACCGACCTTGGCACTACAGGCTATGGCGGAGTTATCGTTATTCCCGGTAACGGGGGTATCGGTGGGGATAACGGAAATGGTGGCGGAGCCGGTGGAAACGGCGGTAACGGAGCAGATGAAGGAAACGGTGAAAACGGAAATATCACAGATATAGAGGGCGATCAGACTCCTGCAGGTCCTGCTGAGCTCATCGACATTCGAGATGAAGAGGCAGCCCTTTCTGACGGCAACGGTATTTTCGGCGGGCTGCTTGACGATATGGGTATAAGCACCGAATCACCTTCCGCCTTCTTTACCAGCATCCCTGTGGGAGCCAAGGCAGGGATCATAGGCGGACTTGCCGCCATCCTCGGCGTCGCAGCTTACTTCTTATTCATCAGAAGGAGTATAAAAAAGAAAGATGAAGACTAATGGAACTGATTTTGATAATATTAAAAAAAGTTCCGATGCCAAAGGCGGGAAGATCCTTTCCGCCTTTTGTTCTGTGATAGGGACCATCGGAGTTATTGTGATTATCCTGCTCTGCATCCCCGTTACTATTCCGGGGTTTCTTGGATACAGAATCTACAATGTTGTCTCGGAGAGCATGGAGCCGGCGCTTCCGGTGGGAAGCATAATATACTCAAAGACCGTTGAGCCTTCCGGATTAGAGGAGGGGGATATCATAGTTTTTAACAACAACGGCATGACTGTGACCCACAGGGTTGTAAGAAACGATACAGACGCAAAGGAGCTTATAACCAAAGGTGATGCAAATTCCCAGGAGGACCCCACTCCCGTAAGATATGGCTCGGTCATAGGAAAGGCCGGTCTTCATATCCCTTATATGGGCGGTTTTTTTGAATTTTTTACAAGCCTTAAGGGAAAGATATATCTTATGGGAATTTTGGTTGCAAGCTTTGTTCTTATGATAATCGGCTCGTCCCTGAAGGATAAGTCTTTAAAGGATGCGGAAAGTAACCCGTAGGAGATAGAGCGTAATTTATAAATGTACAGAGAGTAATTTATATGGGCAGAAAAATCAGAAGAGTTATCTTTATAATCGCCCTTGTTGTGTTTATCGGAGCTGTGGGTTATATCGGGTATACCTACTACGGATACAGCAGGGACGCGAAGTTTTACAGGGAGGCGGTATCCGAATATGTAACCATTAATAAACCGGAGCCGGCTCAAAGCAGCGAGGCTGAAAATAAAGAGGAAGTATCCGGTAAAAAAGAGCTTCCGATAGAGGTGGATTTTGAGGCCTTAAGAGCGGTAAATCCGGATATCATGGGCTGGATATATTGTCCCGATACCGTTATCAATTACCCGATCTTAAAGGCGGAGGACAACGATAAATACCTTCGTCACAATTATCTCGGGGAGTATATAACAGCGGGCTCAATATTTGTGGAATGTGCCAACTCAGACGGCTTTGCGGATTCAAATACAATCGTCTACGGACACAATATGCATGACGGCTCCATGTTTGCCTGTCTTTCAAAATGGTTTGAGCAGGATTTCTACGAGGCGCATCCGGTAATGTATATTCTTACACCGGAAAAAAATTACGAGCTGCAGCTTTTCAGCGCCTATACCACAAAGGCGGGATCGGATGCATATTACGCGATACTTACGCCCTGCAAGGAGATGAATGATTATCTTGAGAGGGCTGTAGAAAGATCGAAGATACAGACCCGGGTTGAGCTTCCGGAGGACGGACATTATGTTCTGCTTTCGACCTGCGCGTACCTGTTTGAAAATGCAAGGAGCGTTGTACATGGGGTGCTTGTCCCCATCGAATAACGAATAATAAGATTCAGCGCTTTTGTATTTGATGTATTTGATGTATGCAGAGCCCGGACAAAGGGGCTGGCAGAGCGCTGAAAGCAGATGTTGACAAAAAATGTTTCGTTGTATACAATCATACATAGTATCCGGCAAAATACAGATTCATTTATAGATTCATATACAGAATACTGTTTATTGTTTACACCGGCGATCAGAAAAAGGATATAGAAAATGGGAGAGAGTGATCTTAAAAAAGAAGTAACCGATAAGTATTCCTTAAGAGGGCGTGTTTTCTCAAAGCTACGGGAGGATATCCTAAGCGGAAAATACGAGGAAAACGAGGAACTCAGGGAGGTTGCCATAGGGGAGGAGCTGGGGGTCAGCAGGACTCCTGTAAGGGAAGCCTTCAGACAGCTGGAACTGGAGGGACTCATAAGGATAATACCCAACAAGGGGGCTTATGTAACAGGAATATCCGAAAAGGATGTGAAGGATATTTATATGATACGGTCGCGTCTCGAAGGGCTTGCCGCAAGATGGGCCACGGAGCATATTACCGAAGAGCAGCTTGAGGAGATGGAGGAGAATGTCTATCTCGGAAAGTTCCATGCCGAGAAGGGGCATTTGGAGCAGCTTGCGGAGCTTGACAACCGTTTTCATGAGATAATGTACGAGGCCAGCGGAAGCAAGATGCTTGAGCACCAGCTTAAGGACTTCCACCAGTATGTTATCCGGGTTAGAAAGAAGACGCTTTCGAGTGCAAGAGGTCCCCAGTCGAATCTCGAACACGAGGGTATCATGCAGGCAATCAAAGCCAAGGATGAGGAGCTTGCGGAGAGGCTTGCCCACGAGCACATTATTAATGCGTATGAGAACCTTGTTAAAAACGGGTTTGCGTAAAAGTAAGAAAGGATTTAATTTAAGATGGCAAAGATTCAGATGAAGACTCCCCTGGTAGAGATGGACGGGGATGAGATGACAAGAATACTGTGGAAGATGATAAAGGACGAACTCCTGCTTCCGTATATCGACCTTAAGACCGAGTATTATGATCTCGGGCTTGAGCACAGAAACGAGACAAATGACCAGGTTACCGTGGACTCCGCCAATGCCACATTAAAGTACGGTGTAGCGGTTAAATGCGCTACGATAACACCCAATGCGGCAAGAATGACCGAGTACAACCTTAAGGAGATGTGGAAGAGTCCCAACGGTACAATAAGAAGTATCCTTGACGGAACTGTTTTCCGTGCGCCCATCCTTGTAAAGGGTATCGTCCCTTATGTATCCAACTGGACAAAGCCCATAACTCTCGCGCGTCATGCCTACGGAGATGTATACAAGAATGTGGAGATAAAGGTTCCCGGTCCCGGAAAAGCAGAGCTTGTTTATACCGCTGAGGACGGTACGGAGATAAGAGAGACCATCCACGAATTCAAGGGACCCGGAATCCTTCAGGGAATCCACAACACCGACAAATCCATCGAAAGCTTCGCAAGATGCTGCTTTAATTACGCTATCGACACAAAGCAGGATCTCTGGTTTGCGACAAAGGATACCATCTCAAAGAAATATGACCACAACTTCAAGGATATTTTCCAGGAGATATTCGATAAGGAGTATAAGGCTAAATTCGACGAGCTGGGAATCGAGTATTTCTATACTCTTATTGATGACGCCGTTGCGAGAGTCATCCGCTCGGAGGGTGGATTTATATGGGCTTGCAAGAACTATGACGGAGATGTAATGAGCGATATGGTTGCAACCGCATACGGCGACCTTTCAATGATGACTTCCGTCCTTGTAAGCCCACAGGGCGTATATGAATACGAGGCCGCACACGGAACCGTACAGCGCCATTATTATAAATACTTAAAGGGCGAGGAAACCTCCACAAACTCCATCGCAACCATATTCGCGTGGACAGGAGCTTTAAGAAAAAGAGGAGAGCTTGACGAAATACCGGAGCTCGCGGCTTTTGCGGACAAGCTTGAAAAGGCCTGCATCAAGACTATCGAGGACGGGAAGATGACCAAGTCACTCTCACTTATTTCAACCTGTGAGAATCCCGTCATTTTAAACAGCCTTGAATTTATACAGGCAATAAGAGAGACTCTCGACAGTCTTTTATAAAAAATAAAAGATGCGCAGGGCTTTTTGAAGGGGGATTTTGGCCGCTTCGGAGCCCTGCGTACCTTTCGGGAAAATATACGGTAAGCGGAATATCATATTTCGCTTACTTTAATTTTTAGGAATAAAATCATGTTACTTTCATGTCAGAATATAAAGGTGGAATTTGTCACCGGAGTCGTTTTGGACTCTGTAAGCTTTCATATAGAAGCCGGCGAGAAGGCGGCGATAGTAGGAATTAACGGAGCGGGAAAAACCACGCTCCTAAGGGCTGTTGTCGGGGAGATTACCCCCGATGAGGGCTTTGTTGCAATCGAGAAGGACAAGAGCCTCGGTTATCTCGCTCAGGATGCCGCGGTAAACACTGACAATACTATCTTAGAGGAGCTTCTTGAGGTAAAGAGCGATCTTATAAAAATGGAGGAGAGGCTCCGGGGGATAGAGGAAAAGATGAGCAGCGCCCGGGGAGAGGAGTTAAACGAGCTTCTCGAAAAGCACCAGTCCCTGTCCCATTCATACAGTATACTCGGCGGGGAAACCTATAAGTCCGAGCTCTACGGGGTACTTAAGGGCCTTGGCTTTGGGGAGGAGGAATACAATAAAAGCATTTCCACCTTATCCGGCGGACAAAAGACAAGAGTGGCGCTGGGAAAGATGCTCCTTAAAAGCCCTGACCTTATAATTCTCGACGAGCCCACAAACCATCTTGACCTTGAATCGGTGGCCTGGCTGGAAAATTATCTTAAGAATTATAAAAAGGCTGTCCTTGTCGTATCCCACGACAGATTCTTCCTCGACAGGCTCGCCACAAAGATAATCGAGCTGGAGAACGGAAAATGCAGCGTATATTCGGGGAATTACTCGGACTATTCCGTCAAGAAGGAACAGAGGCGTATTGCAGAGCTTCACGCTTATTTAAACCAGCAAAGGGACATAAAGCACCAGGAGGCGGTCATAGAAAAGCTTAAAAGCTTTAACCGGGAGAAATCCATCAAGCGCGCCGAGAGCCGGGAAAAGATGCTTAATAAGGTGGAGAGGCTTGAAAAGCCCGCGACAGTAAACGCGGATATGAAGCTTGTACTTACGCCCCATCTTCAAAGTGGAAGCGATGTTCTTAAGGTGGAGGGCCTGGCCAAAAGCTATGGGAGCCTGAAGCTTTTTGAGGATGTGGATTTTGAGATAAAAAGAGGTGAGCATGTGGCAATCCTCGGAAACAACGGCACGGGAAAGACTACCCTGCTTAAGATATTAAACGGACTTGAAAGGGCGGATGCCGGAAGCTTTGCGCTGGGGACAAATGTGGAGATAGGCTACTACGACCAGGAGCACCATGTACTGCACCCGGAGAAGAACCTTTACGAGGAAATCGCGGACGAGTATCCCTACCTTACCATAACGGAGATAAGAAACACCCTTGCGGCATTTTTGTTTACGGGTGATGATGTATTTAAGCTGGTGGGGGATTTAAGCGGCGGAGAAAGGGGCAGATTATCTCTGGCAAAGCTGATGCTGAGCGACTGCAATTTCCTTATACTCGACGAGCCCACAAACCACCTCGACATCCGTTCAAAGGAGATACTTGAGACTGCCATAAACAGCTACGAGGGAACGGTTCTTTATGTTTCCCACGACAGATATTTTATAAACAAGACCGCGGGCAGGATACTTGAGCTTACAGGGGGAAGATTTGTCAATTTCCCGGGTAATTACGAGTATTATCTCGAAAAAAGGGAGGCATACCTGAAAGCGGCAGGGATCGGAGGCGGGAGCGGAGTAACCAATGGTTATACAAGCGACAATGCGCCCGGAGCCGGAAACGGTATTCAAAACAAAACGGGAGAACAGCTTTCCACGGATATCAGCGGGTCTTTGAATGGTAACGAACCGGAAAAGGACGGGGCGGGCTCCGCCTTGGACTGGAAAGCCCAGAAGGCGCTGGCGGCAGAGCAAAGAAAGAAAGAGAATGCATTAAAGAAATGTGAGGAGAGGATAGCGGAGCTCGAGGATGAATTAAAGGAAATAGATGCACAGCTGTCTGACCCCGCAAACGGAAGCAATGTGGCTCTTTTGCAGGAGCTGAGCGGTAAAAGAGAAAAGACGGGGGGAGTGCTTGATGAATTATACGCGAAGTGGGAGGAGCTGTCGGAGTAGATTGTTTTGAAGAGTGTCGAAAAGAGAAAACAGGATTCTTTATAAGAAACAGATTTGCTAAAAAGATTTGCATAACGGGAACGGGAATATGGAAAAAAATAAAAAGTTAGAAGAATTAAAAAACAAGCAGGCAGAAAAGATAAAAAAAAGAACCGAAAAGCTGGCGAGGAAAAGAGCGAGGATAAACCGTGACAGGTGGATGTTCGTAAACATCGTTGAAAAGTACAGCTGGAAGGGGCTCAGCTTTGAAGAAAAAAGGGGCAGGATAATCGAGGGGATCGTTATCGCCATAGCCTCCACACTGTCCGTACTTTTGTACCATTTTTGCTTCGGCTCCGGGGAGATAGAGACATATATTTCAATGCTCCTTTTTTCCCTTTATCTTATTCCGGTTTCCTCGGTTGTTATCCTGTACGGGCAGACCGGCGGAAAGATATGCTTTTCTGTCATTTTCTTTATCGCTCTTTTGATGGAGCCGAGCAATGTATATCTTATATTCCTGCATCTTGCGGCGATGTATGTCTTTACCTATGTTGTAGAGCACAGGCATTGCGAGAAGCCTTCATCCGCGCTTATCTGCGGGATCGTAACGGGACTTATAATCTCGGGTGTCTATTATTTTGTTTTTGTTATGATCGGGCAGGAAAGCTTTGCGACCACCAAGGTTGACAGCCTGCTTATACATATAGCCAGCGTCGCACCGCAGTGTGTGGCGATCTGTTTTCTTACATTCCTGTTAAAAAAAGGAATACCGGACAAGGTAAAGCTGTTTTTCGGGGTTAGAACCTGCGGCCCCTTACAGAAGGACGAGTTGAAGAGAGTACGCTTTTTGAAGGGCAGAGCGGGCGTAGGCGACAAGGTGTTCACAATCCTTTTAATGGAGGCAATAATACTGGGAATCGCCGCGGCTGGCTTTGCCAACAGCCTTATCCCGGGACTTACGGATGTAGTAAACAAGGCGGCTGATGCTGCCGCATACGAGAGCATGATAGAAGACGGAGGCGAAGGAAGTACCGGGGCGAACCCGGGAAGTGAAGCGGAGGCATCCGCGGAAGATGAAAGTAATACCGGGGCGGCTTCGGGGGATGAAAATGATACTGGGGCATCCGCGGAAGGCGAAGGCAATACCGAAGCGGTTCCGGACGCAATGAAGAGTCTGTTCAGGGATGAAGGCGCGGTGAATGAGATCATGGGAAATCTCGGGTTTGACAGAACCTTTGCGGTTGCCCAGGTAGAGGCCCAGAGAAACCGCTTTAAATACAATGAGCAGGGTGTGGCATTTGACCTTAAGCTGTTTTTGATGCTGGTCTGTGCCATACACCCCATAGTCTTTATCGCTAACGCCTTTGCCCAGACCGTTATAACAAGCCCCATCGAGAGTATGACGGATGTAATGCGGGAGTTTACGGACGACCCGGAAAGCCGTATTGTGGTCGGAAATAAGCTCGGAAAGCTCGGTATCCAGAGCGGTGACGAGATCGAGGAGCTGTATGCTTCCTTATACAACACCGTCGGAGAACTGAATACTTATATCGATAAGATGAAGGAGGAGCAGCAGCTCCGGGAGGACTTAAGAGTCGCAAAGGCGGCAAGCGAGGCAAAGAGCAATTTCCTTTCGAATGTATCCCATGAGATAAGGACTCCCATAAACGCGGTGCTGGGGCTTGACGAGATGATACTGCGGGAGAGCAGCGAAAAGGCTATCAAGAAGTACGCCGTTGATATTAAGAATTCGGGGAAAACGCTGCTTGCGCTGATAAACGATCTGCTTGATTTTTCAAAGATCGAGGCGGGAAAGATGGAGATACTTCCCGTGGAATACGAGCTCAGCTCCGTGGTAAACGATCTAATAAACATGGTGTCCGCAAAGGCGGCGGATAAGGGACTTGAGCTAAAGATAGATGTGGCAAAGGATATACCCCATGTGCTTTACGGCGATGAGATAAGAGTAAAGCAGTGTATACTAAACATTCTTAACAACGCGGTAAAATATACCCCCAAGGGCAGCGTGACCATGCGGCTTGTTTCAAGGTATGTATCGGAGGATGAGATCGCCCTTAAGGTAAATGTTATCGATACGGGTATCGGTATAAAGGAGGAGGACCTCTCGAAGCTCTATTCGCCCTTTGAAAGGATAGAGGAGTCCAGGAACAGGACGATAGAGGGCACGGGACTCGGTATGAGCATCGTAAAGCAGCTTCTCGATATGATGGGAAGCCAGCTGGTGGTTAAGAGCGTCTACGGCGAGGGCTCGGATTTTTCCTTCGAGATCGTACAGAAGGTAATCAACAAAGAGCCGATAGGAGACTTTAACGAGACATACGAGAAATCCCTTGAGAGCATGAGCGAGTACAGCGTAAGCTTTGTTGCCCCCGAAGGACATATACTGGTCGTTGACGATACGCCCATGAACCTTACCGTAATTAAGGGGCTTTTAAAGGAAACGCTTCTTAGGGTGGATACCGCCACAAGCGGAGCCCAGTGTCTTGAACTGGTTAAGAAGAATAACTACGACATTATCTTTATGGACCAGCGTATGCCGGAGATGGACGGAACCGAGACATTGCAGCACATAAAGGAAATGCCTGCAGAAGAGAACTTGAGCTATGGAAAGCCGGTAATCTGCCTTACCGCGAATGTCGTATCGGGGGCGAGGGAGAACTTTATAAAGGCAGGCTTTACGGATTATCTCGGAAAGCCCATCGACGCGGATAAGCTTGAAAAGATGCTCGCGAAATATCTTCCGGACAGCAAGCTTCTATCGCCGGAATCCGAGGAGGGCAGGGCTGCGATTCTGGAAAACGAAAAAAGCGCTACCGGGGTAAACGAAGGCACAAAGGGGGAGGCTTTTGCGGATAAAGAAATGGCTTCAGGGAAAGAACCCTCGGAATTTGAGGTTTTCATGCGGGGCGCGGAGGGGCTTGATTACGATGCGGGAATAGCAAACTGCATGAAGGAGGATATCCTTAAGGAGGCGGTGCATGATTTTTATGTTTCGCTTAAGGAAAATCCGGACCTGATTGAAAACCTCTGGAAATCCGGGGATATAAGGAATTACACGATAAAGGTCCATGCCCTTAAGAGCTCTTCGAGGCTTATCGGAGCATCGGAGCTGTCCGCAAAGGCGGCATTTCTTGAAAGCTGCGGAGACAAGGAGGATACGGAGAAGATTGATGAGCTTACTCCGGGGCTTCTTGATATGTACCGCGGGTATAAAGAGATTCTTTCCCCGCTTTACGGGGAGCCTGCGGATACGGAGGGCGGCGATAATGACGACAGGGAGCTTATAGACGAGGATACGCTTTCGCAGGGTTACGGAGCGCTTAAGGAGGCGGTTTCCGCCTTTGATTACGATACGGCGGATGAGATCGTCGGTATGCTTAAAAACTACCGCTTTCCCGATGCGGAAAAGGAGAAGTTTGAAAGGGTCTGCGATCTTGTAACATCCCTTGACAGAGACGAGATTTTGCAGATACTATAATACAAATGGGTAATTTCTTTATTATATATTTTTAGTAAAATATAGGGAGCGGATATGGAAAAAAGAGTACTTATAATCGGAGAGACCGGCGGATTTATGGTCAACGCCATAATAAACGGTTTAAAGAAGGAAAATTACGAGGTTGTACCCTGTGAGGGAAGGGTCAATTCACTAAGCAAGATCGGGGACATGCCCATGATGGCTGTGCTTTATCTTGACTCGGAGCTTTCCAAGCAGGCAGAGCTTCTTGTGTATCTGCATGATCTTGTTATAGAGAGGGAAATGAAGCTTTTCATGGTGGGAAGCCTTGAGGAGATTGAGGATGCGGGGAAGATACTTGATGCTTCCATCGCGGAAAGACTTGTTCGTCCCTTAAATGTAAAGGATCTTGCGGCAAAGATGGACAGGGCGGTTGAGACGGTTACTCTCGCCGAGGCAAGAAAGAAGATACTTGTGGTGGATGACGACCCGGCGATGCTAAGGATGATAAAGGGGCTTCTCTCGGAAAAGTACCATGTCTATATGGCAAATTCCGGAATGAATGCCATAACATTTTTAGCCACAAACAAGGTGGATCTAATACTTCTTGATTATGAGATGCCGGTCATATCCGGAGCAAAGGTTCTTGAGATGATAAGGAGCGAGGTATCGACGGAGAATATTCCCGTTATGTTCCTTACCGCCAAAAATGACAGGGAGAGTGTTATGAATGTTCTTGCGCTAAAGCCGGAGAAATATCTTTTAAAGACCATGGCACCGCAGGAATGGATAAAGAATATTGATGAGTTTTTTGCAAAAAAGTAACGCGCCTGTCAAAAGATGACAGATCATCGGATCAAGGGTTGAAAGGAGAGAGAAATGAAGGCAAGAAAAATGTTCAGGAAACTTGGCGTTTCCATGCTTTCCGCTGTATGCGCATTCGGTATGCTGCCCTGCGTGGGTTCCTACGCGTATATGGACGGAGAGAATGTGTACGAGTGGAGAGATGGAGAGAACAACAAGCGGTACTGGTACGAGAATGGTGTCCGTCAGGGAACCGTGGATGACGCGAAGGGCGTTTTCGGTGACGGTACAAACAGAGGGCGCGAAATCTATGACAGAGAGTCAGACGGATGGTACTGGCTTGATTCGGTATATAACGGAGCCAAGGCTGTTAATAAGGAGGTCTGGATCCCTTATATTTACCAGAATGAAGATACTTTAAGCGAAGAGGACATAAGAAACATTTCAAATGAGGCTGATGCGGGACTGGCGGATTGTGTTTACAATGCCATCGTATCAAAGACCGGAAAGTGGGTTCGATACGATAATAACGGTTGTATGATAAAAGGCTGGTATGTTATGACCGAAGAAAAAGCAGCCGCAAACGAAAAATATACAGAGCAGATCGGTAATGTGTATTATTACGACAATAAGACCGGGCTTATGGCAAAGGGAACTGTTACGCTCTCGGACGGTGTGACATACACCTTTAACGAGATATCGGGAGCTCTGATCGGAGAAGCTCCGGAGGTTATAAAAAAGGAGCTTGAGAACAGCAAATCCGATTTCGCAAACACAGATAACGGCGGAAGCAATACTGACAACGGAAATAACGGCAATAACGGAAATAATACCGACAACGGAAACAGCGGCAATAACGAAGATAATACCGACAACGGAGGCAACACCGATAACGGAAATAGTGGCAATAACGGAAACAATACGGACAGTGCAGATAATAAGGACACCGGCGACAACAGCGGAGACGCCGCTGACAATGGCGGAAGCACTGTAACAAAGAAATACGGATGGATACCGGAGACTATCACATTTTATGACCCTGACGGAAAAGTGACTGACAGATCAGTTTATGAATATGATGAGAACGGCAGAACCAGGCGTTTGACTTCATATGCGGATAACTCGGGTAATCTGTACAGGAATTATGAAACCGTGTATACTTACGATTCGAATGGAGTTATTGCCAAGGAAGTATACACATCGTATGATACGGAGGGAAGCATCCTTACTGTTGATACATCTGTGTACGATTCCGGTAAGCCGGTAAAAAGAACTTATGAGGATTCGGAGGATCCGGATCAAAGTTATGTGGAAGAGAGTACCTATGTAACAATAAACGGCAAAAGACTCTGCAAATCCAGCAAGACCACATATCCGAACGGTGATGGAAGCGGCGATTACATAAGTGAATACATTTATGACGAAAAAGGAAATCTGACTGAGGAGGATTACTGCCCTATTTCATTGAATGTGGTTCAATGGAAAGACATTTATACTTATAATGCCGAAGGTCTTCTCGCAAAGGATGAATACATTGATCAGGAGGGCAATATTCACAGTTCAATCGAGTATAGCTACGATGAGAACAAAAACCTTGTGACCGAGACATACTATGACAGTAATCATGTAAAGTGGAAGGAAACAAAGAGTTCTTACGGTTATATAGACGGTAAATATGTATTGGTATCCGAGAACAACTATATATCGGAGACTGATGAGTCGGATAACTATACCGGTGTGATGGTATATGATTCGGGAATGAAGTATTCATATTCCAACGGTGATTACAGGGAGATAGATTATTATTATGGAAATGGAGAGATTCTCGAGAGTACAACCTATTTCTATAAATATGACGAGAACGGTAACAACGCCAAGGTTGGAGATAAAAAAACCTTATATCCCAGATCAAGGGTTTTAGATACGAACGGAAATGAGCTTTATCATTCCGGGGCTGAACTGGTCTGGATGCCGATACCGGATTAAATATTATATATCAAGGGGGATTCCGCTTCGGGATCCCTTTATGTTTTTTTTGCGACTTGACTTTGTATTTGTTTTTACCTAAAATATAGATTGGTAAAAAAGTAACAATCTAATGACGGTGGGTAAAAAGATGCAGGAAAAAGGGATTTCCCAGGCTGTTATAGGGAGACTTCCAAGGTATTTAAGATACCTTGGGGAGCTCAAGGAAAACGGTGTTGAGCGTGTCTCCTCCCAGGAGCTCAGCACGCTTATGGGGGTCACGGCCTCACAGATAAGACAGGATTTTAATAATTTCGGCGGGTTCGGGCAGCAGGGATACGGTTATAATGTGGATTTCCTCTTTACGGAGATCAGCAAGATACTTGGTCTGGACAGAGAGTACAATTTTGTTATTATCGGAGCGGGAAACCTCGGCAGCGCCCTTGGCAACTACCTTAATTTTGAGAGAAGAGGCTTCATTTTCAAGGGAATCTTTGATAAGAACCCGGAGCTTGTCGGAAAGGATGTCAGGGGAGTAAAGGTAAAGCACATAAACGATCTTGAAGATTTTCTTAGAAATAACGCTATTGATATAGCAGTACTTACAATCCCGAAAACCGGTGCGACCCTGCTTGTGGATACTCTTGTGGAAAACGGGATAAGGGCCATATGGAATTTCGCCCATGTGGATCTCGATGTTCCGGAGGGTGTTCAGGTAGAGAATGTACATCTTTCAGACAGTCTCATGAAGCTGTCCTACAATATAAGCCGGTACGACAGGGAGAAAAAATAAGGGGATTTTTATGGCAAAAAGTTCCGGTAAGGATAAGGAAAATTCATTCAGGGATTCGCTGCTTGGGAAGGAAATCCCGGTTCTTACTCTCGATAATAAGTGGTACAAGCTGCTTGGCGAAGTGGGAAGAGAGAATGTCAAGCCTCTTGAGCTGCAATTAAACGAGCTTCTTAAGAGACAGGGAAAGATAAACTCCGAGACCAAGGAGATAAAGAAGATAAAAAAGCGCTATATGGAGGAAATCGTTACTCTTGTGGATGCGGCATCAAACGGAGACGCGTCGGCGGAGAAAAAGGTTGCCGATAATAAGCGCATCGTTGAGGACTGCAACAGAAAGCTTGAGGAATACGAGGACGAGATAGTCGATATTCCGAGGGAGATAAACGAGGTTAACAGGAAGCTGATGCTTGTAACCATGGAGCATTGCTACGAGACCATGCAGGATAACACCGACGATATAGAGGAGCTTGACGAGTGGCTTACCTCCGTAAGGATCGAGCTTAAAAAGAATCTTATCCGAAAGCAGGAGAAGGAAGCCAAGAACCACCAGATATATTCATACATGCATGATATCTTCGGACCCGAGGTCGTGGAGCTTTTTGACCTCCGGTACAACCCCGAGGAGCATCATCCCATGACTAAGGCTGAATTGGAGAAGAAGAAGGAAAATGAGCAGCCACCAAATACAAACTGAGTTTGAAAGAAAATACGCGGAGCAGCTTAAGGGATACGAGAGAGGCTATGCGGTCATAAATCTCGATGCGATAGAGAATAATATGGACTCTATGCACGACCACTTAACGCCGGGCACAAAAATGCTCGGCGTTATAAAAACCAATGGTTATGGTCACGGCGCGGCAAAGATCGGAAAGGTTTTAGAAGAGCTGGACTATTGCTTCGGCTACGCGGTCGCTTCCTTTGAAGAGGCAATGGAATTAAAAAGGGCAGGTCTCGAAAAGCCGGTTCTTATACTTGGACATACTTTCCCCTATTGTTACGGGGAGCTTGCTAAGAACGATATAAGACCCGCCGTGTTCAGGGCGGACTGTCTCGACGGGCTCTGCAGGGCGGCAGCGGAAGCAGGGAAAAGGCTTAAGGTTCATATAAAGGTGGATACCGGGATGGGGCGTATCGGAATCACCCCGGACGATGAGGGACTTGCCTTTGTAAAGGATGTGCTGGTAAGAAGCGAGCTTGAGATAGAGGGGATTTTTACGCATTTTGCAAGGGCGGATGAGTATGATAAGAGCTCTGCAAAGGAGCAGCTCCGGTTATTTAAGGATTTCTGCCACCGGATAGAGAAGGAGCTGGGATACCGGGTACCTATAAGGCATTGCTCTAACAGCGCGGGGATTATGGAGATGCCGGAGGCAAATATGGATATGGTCCGGGCGGGAATAACGCTGTACGGACTTATGCCCTCGGATGAGGTTTCGGCGGAAGGGTTTGATTTCAAGCCGGTTATGTCGCTGCACAGCCATATTTCTTATATCAAAACAATTCACGCCGGACAGAGCGTAAGCTACGGAGGAATCTTTACCGCAAAGAAGGATACGGTGGTTGCAACGGTGCCTTTGGGATACGGAGACGGATACCCGAGAATGCTTACCGGGAAGGGGAGCGTTCTTATCCACGGTAGAAGATGCCCCATAATCGGGCGGATATGTATGGACCAGTTTATGGTGGATGTAACAGAGCTTGCACCCGCGGTCCGCGAAGGGGATGAGGTTGTTTTGCTCGGCAGAATGGGAGATGAGTGCATTACTGCGGAGGAGATCGGAAGACTCTCCGGAAGATTTAATTATGAATTTGTTTGCCTTATTTCCGACAGGGTTCCGAGGGTGTATTTAAGAAACGGAGAATTGACTGTTTAAGCGGTAAGTAGAGTGATTAGACATCTAACAATATAATTAGACATTTAATCATATATACAAAAATTATAAAAAAACAACAAAAATGATATAATTTAATTATTTATTTAATATAATAGGTTATGAAAAGAATACATATTTCTTTTTCATCTTCCTATATTGAGGGGTGGGATGTATTCCGGTAATGTGCCGGTGTGCATCCCATTTCTTTTTTGAAGCATTGTATGAAATGACTCTGGGAAGAAAAATGCAGTAATCCGGCTATTTCAGAGGCGGACATATCCGAAAATTCAAGCATGTTGGCTGCGGCCTTTACGCGTTCCTTACGGATATACTCCCCTAAAGAGATACCGGTATTTTTTTTGAAAAGCTTTGAAAGGTAGCTTCTGTTGATACCCAGCTCCTTCGCGATGGATTCGACATTAATATCTTCCGTATAATGGCTTCCCACATAATTCATTGCCTGGGCTGTCTGGAGAGAGAAGATGTTTTTCTTCGGAAGCTCCGCCATATGCCTTGTAAAATCCAGCAGCATATCGCTGTGAAGATTTATTATATCCTCCATTCTTGACATTTTATCCATTTTAAAAATATAGACATCGCTCAAGGTGTACGCAACCTCGTGGTCAAGGCCGTTTTTTATGCAGTACCTTGTAACAAGAGCGGTAGATATGGCGACATGGTATTTGGCGTTCTGTACCGGATCATCGGATAGGTGACCGTATGTAAGATTATCGTATTTTGTAATATCGCCGGGATTGGAAACTATGCGCTTTACTTCGTCGAGATTTCCCGAAGCTATAATGTCGTAGAAGCGGATTTCGTCCTTGTACCGGGCGTGTATTGCGCTGTTTTCCAGTCTCTTAAGAAGTTCGTCTGTAAACTCGCGGTTATAAGCCATGGTGGTCTCTCCTCATATAAATTGTAGTTTAACTTACTAATATTATCCCGGTCACGGCGTGGCGGCTATAAATCATATAGTTTTATTCAAGGGCATACGCTGCTAAGTTCGAGCCACTTTGCTCAAGGCGAAATCGGTCGCCTCAAACTCGCGACGCTCGCGCTATAATGGCGCGAGCTGCTCAAACAATTTCGGCGACACGATTTTCCGCAAAGATGTCTCTCACTAAGCGCTTCGCCTATTTCATAAAACTATATGTTCATATCCGCCGCACCTGAACGGTATAGAATTAAAGCTATAGTATCCAGCTGATTGAAAGATATTATATAT
>JAFVCL010000088.1 GCA_017479285.1 Lachnospiraceae bacterium | reverse complement strand
TTCTTAGGCTATGCGTTACGATGCGCTCCCCTCCAGAGCGCATTGTAGCAGAGACTTAGAAATTCGTGGAACATTTCACCGGAGCGTTATCTCCGCGACGGAAATACAATATACCCTCGCGGTGAGAAAATGGTGTTAGTCAATTAAACTACCTACCTTTTATTCCTCTTTTCAAGATACACAAGCAGTACCGACACATCAGCAGGTGAAACTCCTGATAATCTTGATGCCTGTCCGATAGACAAAGGCTTAAACTCCTTGAGTCTCTGTCTTGCTTCTATCCTGAGAGAAGGTACTTCATCATAGTCAAGGTCTGCAGGGATTTTCCTTGATTCCATCTTTTTGAAATGCTCGACCTGTTTTTTTTGTCTGTCGATATAACCCTCATATCGAAGTTCAATCTCTACCTGCTCGATCACATCTAAAGGTAAATCCGGTCTGTCCTTGTCTATAACAGACATAGTTTCATATGAAACTTCCGGTCTGCAAAGAAGAGCGGCAAGACTTACTCCGGTAGTAAGAGGAGTACTTCCTATTCTATCTAAATACGCAAGTACTTCTTTGCTTGCACCGACGAAAGTATTTCTAAGTCTGTCTACTTCTTCATCTATAAGTCTCTTCTTTTCGCAAACCTTCTCATAAACCTCCTCAGATACAAGGCCGACCTCGTATCCATATTTTCTAAGTCTAAGGTCCGCATTATCCTGTCTTAAAAGAAGGCGATACTCCGCCTTGGAGGTCATCATACGATAAGGCTCTCTGTTGTCTTTAGCTACAAGATCATCAATAAGAACTCCTATATAGCTCTCGGATCTGTCAAGTATAAGGGGCTCTTTTCCAAAAATAAATCTTGCAGCATTTATCCCCGCAATAAGTCCCTGGGCAGCAGCTTCTTCATATCCACTGCTTCCGTTAAACTGTCCGGCGGCAAAAAGTCCGTTTACATTCTTAAACTGAAGTGAGTTGTACAGCTGCTTAGCATTAATACAGTCATACTCAATGGCATAGGCATTACGGACAATACGGCAGTTTTCCAGTCCGGGAACTGTCCGGTACATAGCCTGCTGGACATCCTCGGGAAGTGAACTGCTCATTCCGTCCACATATACCTCATCGGTATAAAGGCCCTCAGGTTCAAGGAAAACCTGATGCCTGTCCTTATCGGCAAACTTTACTACCTTATCCTCAATAGAAGGACAGTACCTGGGTCCTGTTCCTTCTATAATTCCCGCATAGATAGGAGAACGATCAAGGTTAGCACGAATAATATTATGAGTCTCCTCATTGGTATAAGTAAGCCAGCAGGAAACCTGTTCTTTTTGTATAGATTCCGGATCCGTTGAAAAAGAAAAAGGAACAACTCTTTCATCGCCCTTCTGCTCATACAGCTTTGAATAATCAATAGTCTTTCCATCCATTCGAGCAGGTGTACCGGTCTTGAACCGTCTAAGCTCAATACCCATTTCCTTAAGAGAATCTGAAAGATGTGTCGCTGCCTGCAGTCCGTTCGGGCCTGTATAAGTTATGGCTTCACCGCAGAGACATCTCGCATTAAGGTATGTCCCGGTACAGATAATTACAGCCTTGCAATAATATGTTGTACCTGTATAGGAACGAACTCCAATTATTCTTTTATCGGAGCTATAGTATTGTGAACTCTCCGTATAACCAATGGTTATACTACCATTTATGCTTTCAGATTGTTCCGGGTGATTTGATTCAAAAGGAGCATCGGCTTCCTTATGTTCCTGTATTTCTTTATTATTAGTATCTTCCCAAAGTATCTCACAAACCTCTCCCTGCTTTATAGTAAGATTCTCCTGACCTTCGAGAACCTTTCTCATGGAACGGGCGTAGTCCTGTTTGTCAGCCTGGGCACGAAGACTGTGTACGGCAGGACCTTTGGAAATATTAAGCATCTTGGACTGGATAAAAGTCTTATCGATATTTTTACCCATCTCTCCGCCGAGAGCATCAATTTCTCTTACAAGGTGTCCCTTGGATGAACCACCTATATTTGGATTGCAGGGCATAAGTGCAATACTGTCAACACTGACCGTAAATATAACAGTCTTAAGCCCGAGTCTTGCACACGCAAGTGAAGCCTCGCATCCCGCATGCCCGGCTCCGATAACAACCACATCAACTTTTTCGCATAAAGTATTCTTTAAAACATCCAAAATCCGTACCGCCTTCAAAATCATCTTTAAAACTGCTTGTAACCAAGCAACAATAATTTTATTAAACAAAAATAAACTAAAACAGTTTTCTTCTTATGAACAATTTACTTTCCAAGACAGAATTTAGAAAAAATTTCCGTAGCAAGATCATCATCTACATCCTCTCCGATAATCTTTCCAAGCGAAGAATATGCTCCCATAAGATCAATGGACAGGAAATCCTCCTCCATACCGTTATCCAGACTTGTTTTAACATTTAAAAGACTGCTCTTGCATTCTTCAAGGCATTGTCTGTGCCTAATATTAGTAATAACAACTTCATCGTTTTTACTACTAAGTCCATTAAAGAACATTTCCTCAATCGTACTTTTTAATTCCTCATACCCTTCACCAGTCACAGTAGAAAACTCAATAACAGGATAGTCGGTATCAGGCTTTTTTATACTGTCAGCAATATCGACTTTGTTTAAAAGGACAATAGCCTTTTTATCAGGGTATGATCTTAAAAGTTCATTATATCCATTGGTTATATCATTAAAAGAATCACCATTGGATACATCAATTACATATATAATAAGGTCAGCATTTTCGGCAGCTTTTTTTGCTCTGTCGACACCAATCTGCTCAACGGTATTGTCCGTCTCTCTGATTCCGGCTGTGTCAATAAGGTTAAGACCTATGTTTCCAAACTTAATATATTCTTCAAGAGTATCTCTTGTAGTTCCGGCAATGTCAGTAACAATCGCCCTGTCTTCTCCGAGGAGAAGGTTCATAACAGAAGATTTTCCGGCATTTGGCTTTCCTAAAAGTACAGTACCTATTCCTTCCCTAAGGAACCTTCCACTATCGTTAGATCTGATAAGCTTATCAATTTCCGAAAGCCATCCCTCCAAAAGTCCTGTAAGTTTTTCAGGAAATCCGTCAAGAGAAATATGTTCAGGATCATCTAACGCCGATTCAATAAAAGCAATATTATAAAGTATTTCTTCTCTAAGGCTCTTAATCTTTAAAGAAACCTTACCTGAAAGCTGATTAATAGAAGCCTTCAAGGCGGAATCACTCTTGGAAGATATTACATCCATAACAGCTTCCGCTTCCGCAAGATCTAATCTTCCGTTTAGGAAAGCTCTTTTCGAAAACTCTCCGGGTTCTGCAAGTCTGGCTCCTGCCTTAAGCACTTCGGAAAGAACCTTTTTAACCACAAAAACGCCGCCGTGACAATTAATCTCGACGACATCTTCTCCTGTAAAGGATTTTGGCGCTAACATAACGGAAACAAGGCACTCATCTATATATAAAGAACTCTCAGTATTACCATCTTCGGAAAATTCTAAAACATGTCCATAATTGATGGTATGACTGGCAACGTTTTTAAGAATCCTCTTTCCTTTAGCGCCAACAAATATTTTGTTTACTATCTCCACCGCTTCCGGCCCGCTCACTCTGATTATCCCTATACCGGATTCAGAGAGAGCGGTTGAAATAGCGGCTATTGTTTCATTGTTCATTTTATTGTTCCAAAATAATTAATACCAACCAAGAGGTATTTCCGATGTTTCCGGGCCGCTGTCAGATCCATCATAATAAGTTAAAAGCTCACCTGTAAAAGCATTTACAGCAATATACTTATCTGACCTGTCCGCGTAATAAGATCCTGTTTCCCAGGAGATACCTAAACCGGAAGTGTCATTGTCACTATTATAAATAACAAAAACACGGCTGTTTTCGTTTATGTTCTTATATTCAACGAAATAAACTATCAGATCTCCGGCCTTTGGAAACTCAGGATCTTCTGAAAAATAATAAATATCTTCTCCTAAGAAATTACCATCAAGGAAAAAACCATAATAATCTACGTCGCTCATAGGCGCTTCATTAGATATCTTATCCTTAAAATCATCAGATAATGCAAGTTTTAAAAGGCTTTCTGAATCATTATCATCAAAATACGCTCTTAAAGCTTCGCTAATAGATGAAAACTCCCTCGCTTCTTTCGGAGAAGAAGAAATATCATCCCATCCGGTACTGCTGAGTACTTTATCAAGAAGCTCGGCATCATTACTTATAATCTCTCTTGCAAATTCAGGAAGATCCGGTCCGTAAAATCTATCTACAGTATACTCGACAGAATCTGTATCTCTGTCATCATAAGTATAAACGGTAAGCTTCATTCCCGGATCAAGTTCAAAGTACTTAACTTCTTCGGTTTTCGGATTCTTGCATTCAAGACTTACATGTCCATCAGTAAGGTAAATAGAAGTATAACCATTGTCATCTATAGAGATAAGTCCCGATGTACCTCTTATACCGGTAATTAAGGTTGAAGTTCTTATAGTAAAGTATTCATCTTCATCTAAAGATTTTGTAACATTAAAGAACAAAGAACACTCCTCGAGATTTAAAGAAAGATTCTTACCTTTTTGTTCAAAAGAGGCTTTACTTTCTTCATCCAAGGTAACAAACTTAAAATCATCAAGTCCCACAGATGCAAGACTGGCATCTCCGGTTTTAAGCAGATCACCGCTGCTGAGCCGCAGATCTTCTTTAACTGTTTTAGTTTTGTCATCATTTATAAGATTGACATCGCCATTATATTTAAGTAATCGCATTGTTGTGGCTTTAATCCCGCAACCGGTTATACCAAGAGCAAAAATAAAAGCGATAAAAACAATTAATAAACCAATAGCTGAATCTCTCAGCAGCTTTAATGATCTAAGCATATGATGCCTCTGTAAAATAATATAATTCCAAAAAATATGATCAAAACTCAATACAAAGCTTAGTTTTCGCCGTAAAGGATTCTTGCATATTCCGAATTCTTATCGAGGATAATAGTCTTGTTAGAACCTGCAAGGGCCTGTAATGAATCGAGTCCTCTAAGGAAATTGTAAAATTCAGCCTTTCCTTCCTCGTTATAGGCATCGGAAAGAATCCTCATATATTCGGCTTCACCCTCAGCCTCAAGCTTTGCGGCATCCTTTTCGGCATTTGCGGTAAGAATTGAAACCTGCTTGTCTGTCTCGTTCTTTATTTTCTGGGCATCTGACTCACCCTTTGCGGTATAGCCTGCAGCGATATTGTTTCTCTCGGAAATCATACGCTCGTAAACCGCTTCCTTGTTGTCATCCGGAAGGTCAAGCGCCTTTATCTCGGCAATTTCAATAACAATACCATACTGTGAGATATCCGAATTTGATTCCTTTGTAATAAGATCCGTGAGCATTGTTCCTCTTGCGGCTATAATATCATCCTGTGTCATCGAGGAAATGGTATTCTTTGTGGCATTATATACAGCTGCCTCAATTCTCTCTTCAGCTCTTCCTCTTATTGCACCAAGGGTCTGATAATACTTGGTGGCATCAACAACAGACCACACAACATAGTTATCAGCGATCATTGATTTCTTGTCGGAGGTAATAACATCGGATACGGGAATATCGTAAAGAATATCTCCGGTATATACCTTTGTAACACTCTCAATAAAAGGAGTATGGAAATGCATTCCGGGATTGGACTGTATTCCCGATATTTTACCAAGCCGGATTATAAGTGCAGCCTGATTAACCCCTACAGTATAAAATGTGGAGTTAAAAAGAATAATACCTACTATAATGATTCCTATTACTAAAGCTAATCTTCCAAATAATTTTTTCATTATTCAATCCTCCTTACTCAGCATCAGTTGCTGCTCCGGAAACAGTATTGTTTGTGTAGTTATTAATGGTTTCCTTAGCATTTTCACTCATAAAGCTGTCAAGAGGAAGCATAGTCTCTGTATTGCCATCGGTTATTATAACCTTAAGACCCGGAAGAATCTCCTCCATCTTCTCGTAGAAAAGACGCTTCTTGGTAATAAGAGGGTATTTTTCATACTCCGCATATATTTCATTAAATCTTGCAACCTGACCTTCAGCCTCGGCGATTCTGGACTCCTTCTGGGCTTCTGCTCCCTGGATTATGGCGTCTGCCTTTGCCTCTGCCTCGGGAATCTTCTGGTTTTGGTACTGGTGGGCATTGTTCATAGCGGTATCGGCACCCTGCTTGGCAGTTTCAACTGCCTTAAACGCAGCGATTATCTCATCTGTCGGAGGCTCCGAATCCTGTATCGTAATATTTACCACAGTAAGACCGACCTGACGATTATTAAGCTCCTCTATCATTGCATCCTTAACATCCGCCTGTATCTGGCTTTTTCCGGTGGTCATTGCCTCGTCAACAGTGTAATTTGAAACCGTTGTACGGATATTTGCAAGGGCAATATTTGATAATATATTTTCGGGACTTTCCGAATTGTACAGATACGCAACGGGATCAGATACTCTGTATTCAAGATAGAAATCAATGTTCAGAAGGTTAAAATCTGAAGTAATCATTACTCCGTTGTCTGTATCGGTAATATTCTGACCTGTAGAAGAAACAATATATCCAATGCCTGTTCCGTGGGTGGTCATATCAACCATGTGCACCTTCTGCCAGGGAGCTTTTAAATAAAATCCCGCGGTGTTTACCTTTACGATTTTTCCGAACTGTGTAACTACCGCATTTCTCTGCTCATTAACCGAATAAAAGCAATTAAAGATTATTATTAAAACAAAAATTCCTATTATCGGTAAAAGAATAATTCTCAATACTTTTTTTGCTTTCTTAACATTCGGATCCTCATATTTTTCAAATTCAGCCATTTTCCCCATCCTTTCCTTTGTATAAAAAATTATTATGAAAACACATGCTGCAACATTGATATAAGTCTAACATTCAATTTATTTAAGTGCAATAAAAACAAGGGCAAAATAAAAGGGTGTATTATGCAATACACCCTGAAATACAAATATCAATACTTATTTCTGGAAAAACCGTTTCTTGCCTCATCCTTAAGACTGATAACAACCTTACGGTTGGGCTCGTCACCCTCGCTGTGGGTGGTGACATACTTATCATTCTGGAGAGCGGCATGAATAATTCTTCTCTCATAAGGATTCATAGGTTCAAGTGAAAGTGATCTTCTGGTCTTCTTTACCTTGAATGCAACATTCTTTGCAAGATTTTCAAGGGTTTCCTTTCTTCTCTCACGGTAATTCTCTGTATCAACCTTTACTCTTACATAGTCCTCGCGCCCCTTGTTTACTACAAGAGATACAAGATACTGGAGTGAATCAAGGGTGGCTCCCCTCTTTCCTATAAGAACTCCCATTTCGTCGCCGGAAAGCTCTATATCAAGATTATTTTCAGTCTCGTCAAACTTTGTCTCGATAACAACTTCCATGTTCATGGCAGCAAATACTTCGTTAAGAAACTCTTTTGCTATCTCCTGAACGGACTCTTCTTTAACTGCAGCCTTGATAACAGCGGCCTTTGAACCTATTCCCAAAAATCCTGTGGAACATTCTTCAACTACTTCATATATAAGCTTGTCGCTGGTCACTCCCAGGGACTGGCAGGCTTCTGTAATAGCATCGTTGACTGTCTTGGCCGTAAACTCTTTATATTCCATTACTGTAACCTCTCTTATTTCAATTATTTATTATTTTTTTCATTAAAACTCTTTACGGAATTGGCCTTTGCCATCATACTTCCGCCTTTGCCTGAAGATACAGGTGAATCCTTTGAGGATGCACTTACCGCTTTCTTGGCAATATCACTTGTCCTCTTCTCGTACTGGGTTCTGTTATCAACAGGCTTTGAATCCTGCTTTGAAGAATTAGAACCGGCGTTGGAACTGATATTTCTGGTCTTCATATTTGCGTAAGCCGCAAGCTTTTCCTGCTGGGCTTTGCGCTTTGCGATCTTTTTGGCATTTTTAGTGCTGTTTTTGGCAATAAGCTTATCGAAATCAAGCTTGTCGATGCGCTTATTCATTACAACCATGATGATTCCTCTTACAACAGCACTGGCAATCCAGTAAAGTCCCATACCTGCGGGAAGTGTAAAGCAGAACCATACAGACAAGAGAGGCATAAAATAGTTCATCATCTTCATAGATGAAGCCATAGATGATGCCTGATCTGAAGGGTCTGTCTGGGGCTGGGGTGAGAGCTTAACATTAAGCCACTGAGTCACACCGGCAAGGAGAGGAATTAAAACAGCTCCGATCAAAAGTCCGATGCTTACAAGCTTTCCGTCTGAAAAAGCAATGTTTCTGATGGTGAACCAGGGGGTGTTTCCAATGTTAAGTCCAAGGAAATTATTATATCTGTGCAAAAGCGCAAGGGTAGAATCAACATCACCGGAAAGATTTGAAAATCCGGTCTTAATGCTCTCAAAATCAGCGGTTGATGCTCTGTTTAAGCAGTCAATGATAGTATTTTCAAGAGTATACTTAACTCCGTCGATCTTTGTAAACTGCTTTGCAAACATAGCGGAATTCTTGAATCCCTTAACAAGCTCTACCGCACTGTCGTTAGAAGCAATATTTGTTACGAGAGGATAAAAGGCCTCTTTTATCTTTGCAACATACCCGGGCATCTGATAGATAACTCTGTAGAGTGCAAAGAGAATTGGCATCTGAATAATAATGAAAAGACAGCTTCCGGTAGGTGAGATACCGTATTTTCCGTAAACAGCCTGAACCTCATTGTTCATAGCCATCTGTGAATCCTGATCTTTTTTACCCTCATATTTTTTCTGAATGGCCTTAATCTCAGGATTTATTTTTTGAGAAAGCTTTGAAAACTTCTGCTGCTTGTAAGTGATCGGAAGCATACAAAGGTTTACTACTATTGTAAAAATAATGATTGCCAGACCGATATTTGGAATGCCTATCTTATCAAGAACCCAGAATATGCCTTCCATTATCTTACCGAGAACCCATACTATATACTTAAATAGAAAGGTCTGGTTCTGGCTTAAAATAATACCGAAATTCAAGTTAACCTCCTATTAGTGATACATTAAGCACCACTTAACATCACAGAAATCTACCATGACCAAGCATCTTTTTTTCGGGAACATAATCAAATCCTCCCTTTGAAAAAGGATTGCAACGCAAAATTCTCCATATAGCAAGTCCTGTCCCTTTAACCGCGCCGTGTACTTCGATAGCTTCGATGGCATAACACGAACAACTTGGAAAATAAGGACATTTAACACCTTTATATGGAGAAATATATCTTTGGTATAGCTTTATTCCTGCTATTAAAAATTTCTTTAACATACAGCATTCCTTATATTTAGAAAAAATCTACTATAAAAATGCCATTACAAACACGGAAATACTTAATCATCCGAAACACAAGCATCAGAAACAATATTTAAGCGATTTCCAAGATACATAAGTGCTCTCTCCACCTCTTTGAAATCTGCGGTGGCAGCACCCGGCCGCGCAATGACTACAATGTCTAAACCACTATTAAACAATTTTTCCTGTAGTCTGTAATTTTCAAGCACCAGTCTCTTTACGCGATGTCTTACGACACTGTTGCCTACTTTTTTACTTACACTGATTCCTATACGATTTCCTTCTGTGCCGTTCTTAAGGACATACATAACAAAAAGCTTGCTTCCATAGGATCTTCCGTTTTTATATACATTCTGGAATTGTATATTTTTTTTCAGTGATTCGGTAAATATCATATCTAATATGAATAAAGAAACAAATAGGTCACATTTCTGTGACCTGATTTTGACTAATGTCGCATTTTAAGCAGATATTTTCTTTCTACCCTTTGCACGTCTGGCAGCGAGAACTTTTCTTCCGCCGGGAGTAGACATTCTTGCTCTGAAACCATGTACCTTAGCGCGTGAACGCTTTTTAGGCTGAAATGTCATTTTCATAATATATAAACCTCCTTTACAAAGATAAAATCCTATAAAATAAGAACAGCAAAAATGATTTTAAAAGAAAACTCATATTATGTCAAGCAAAAAGCCTTAAAAACATTGAAAAAATAAGGATTTTTTTATATCATAAAATTCCTGAAAAAAACTTTTCCACCGGGTTTTCCACATCATGAGGATATTTTTTTAGTTATCCACAAAGTAATAAACATCTGTGGATAAGATTATGTAAATCATAAGATTTTGTTATATTTATCGTTAAAAAATTTTAATAAACACAAGATATTGAATTAAAATATGAGTATAACTTATACACAGAATCCATATATTTATCCACATATATATGTATTTTTATAAGTTATCCACTATATGTGGATAACTTGTTATACACATAGGTTCATAAGTATTCTTTGAATTTTATATAGCTTTATATTAAAATTAGTCTGACAGGATATTTAAGTTCTTGAGAGAGCTTTTATATCCTGTAAATATTGTAACCGGAGAATTTATACATGGATCCTATCAGAGCAAATTGGGAAAAAATATGTAACGATCTTAAAAATGAGTTCGGATTAACCGACACTTCATTCGAAACCTGGATCAAACCCCTTGAGTATTACGGAACAAAGGACAATCTTGTATATATAATCATTCAGTCAGACCAGACCATGCAGTTTGATTACATTACAAAAAAGTTTACCAACTGCTTTAAGGTCATAATAAGTGAAGTAACCGGAAACAACTATGAAGTAAAATTCATATTAAAAAGTGATGCAAGCAGCAATCTTATAGACAATGCTTCAAATACTTCCACAGGAGATTCTTCTATTTTAAAGGCATCCGGTAACAGGGAAATAAATGCCGGTAATCTTAATCCAAAGTATAAGTTTGAGGATTTTGTCGTCGGAAGTAACAACAAGCTTGCTTATTCTGCCTGCCTTGCGGTTGCTGAGGCTCCGGGTGAAGTATACAATCCTCTTTATATTTACGGGGATCCCGGACTTGGAAAAACCCACCTTATGCATTCCATAGGACATATGATCCTTGAGCAGAATCCTTCAAAGAAGGTTATATATGTAACCAGTGAAGTGTTTACAAACGAAGTTATCGAGTCCATAAGAAGCGGTGATGCCTCCTCCATGTCAAGACTTCGTGATAAGTACAGAACCGTTGATGTCCTTATGGTAGACGATATACAGTTTATTATAGGAAAAGACTCCACACAGGAAGAGTTCTTCCATACCTTTAATGCTCTGCATGACGCAAACAAGCAGATAGTAATTTCTTCCGATAAGCCTCCTAAGGATATAGAGGGTCTCGAGGAAAGATTCAGGACAAGGTTCAGCTGGGGACTGATAGTTGATATCAAGAATCCTGATTATGAGACAAGGATGGCAATCCTTAGGAAAAATGCCGAAAAATTTGAAATCACCATAAGTGATGAGATAATACAGTATATTGCCACAAATGTTGTTTCAAATATAAGAGATCTTGAGGGTGCTCTCAACAGCGTTAATCAGAAAGCTCTTCTTTACAATAAGAAGGAACCTTCACTCGAGGACGCCCAGGACGCATTAAAGGATATTATTAATTCCGAGAAAACGATAATTAAGCCCGGTGATATTATAAATACCGTTGCGGAGGTTTATGATATAAGATCCTCAGACATACTCTCTCCCAAGAGAAACGCTGAATTTGTTCTTCCGAGACAGATCGTTATGTATCTGTGCAATGATCTTCTTTCCATGTCCTATACAAGCATTGCAAAAATGCTGGATAAAAAGGATCATACCACTATCATGCACGGCTGCAATAAGATCAAGGATGAACTTTTAACGGACGAAGATCTTAAAAAGAGGATAGAAATAATTAAAAAGAAGCTTTCTTAATATATGATTTAATATATTTATATAAGAAGAAACTCTGTTTATTAAATTCTTATTGATTATTTTTTCTCAATAAATAAAGTATAACTTTGAGTATAAATAAGGGATAAAATAATTATAACCTGTGGATTGGCGTTTATAAGCCTTTTTAAGGGCTTTTTGGAATTTTAAGGTATAGTGGATTACTACCCACTTATTCTTTTAAAATTTGAGGCGAATTCACAGGTTTTTCATTTATTTTTTTTCAGAAAAATAGTATAATGTAATAGGTTTTTCGCAGTTTAAACATGCCCTATTACTAATTAGATTAAATATTATTTATTTAATTATTTATTTCAGCCTGTTTTTCCTTATGTGGAAGACCTTATTACACTGCTTGTTTATAATTTTATTCTAAGGAGCATACTCATGAAATTCGTATGTAGTAAATCAAATCTTCTTAATGGAGTAAACATTGTATCAAAGGCTGTTTCAAACAGAAGTACAATGTCTATTCTTGAATGTATTCTTATAAACACTACAAGAGATGTTATATCTCTTACAGGTAATGATACCGAGCTCGGTATAGAAACCATAATTGAAGGACAGATAATAGAAAGAGGAATCATAGCTCTCGAGGCTAAGATTTTTTCGGATATAGTAAGAAAGCTTCCGGATGACGAGGTTGAGATAGATGTAGATCAGAATTTTAAGACTCTCATTACCTGCGGAAAGGCAAAGTTTACTATTATAGGTAAATCAGGAGAGGATTTTACATATCTTCCCGATATAGAAAAAACAAATTCAATTCTTATAAGCCAGCTTAATTTCAGGGATATTGTCAAGCAGACGATTTTCTCCGTAGCCGATGGAGGAGAAGGATCCTCCGTTCAGCAGACCACCAAGGGTGAGCTTTTTGAGGTATTCGGAGATTATATGAGGCTGTCCTCCCTTGACGGGCACAGGATTTCCATTAGAAGACTCCAGCTCCGTGACGAGTACCGGCCTGAAAAGGTTATAGTTCCCGGAAAGAGCCTCAACGAGATAAGTAAGATCGTAACCGGCGGAGCTGAGGATGATATAGAAATATCCTTCAGTTCAAATCATATTATGTTTGAATTTGGCAATACCAAGGTAGTTTCCAGACTTATCGAGGGAGAATTCTTTGATATCGATAAGATGAGCTACTCAAATTATGAGACTAAGGTTACGGTTAACAGAAAGGATTTTGTTGATTGTATAGACAGGGCATGTCTTCTTGTTAAGGAGGGTGATAAAAAGCCCATAATCCTTAATGTCCAGGACGGAATTATGACGATGAGCATTAATTCCATAGTCGGAAGCATGAATGAAGATATCGATACCGAGAAATCCGGAAAAGATCTCATGATTGCTTTTAATCCGAAGTTTTTGCTTGATGCCCTTCGTGTTATTGAGGATGAAAATATTGATCTTTACATGGTTAACGCAAAGGCTCCCTGCTTTATTAAAAACGAGGAAGAAAGCTATATCTATGTAGTTTTGCCTGTTAACTTTACAACTGTGCAGTAATCTGCGATTTCGGTAAAATCATGGAAACTTTGAAAATTAAAGATGAATTTATAAAACTCGGGCAGGCTCTTAAGCTTGCCGGAGTTGTCATGTCGGGAGTAGACGCAAAGTTTGTCATTCAGGACGGACTTGTAAAGGTAAACGGCGCTCCTGAGCTTCAGCGTGGAAAAAAGCTGTATGACGGCGATAAATTTGAATACGACGGAAAAGAATTTGTTATAAAAGCGGTGAACTGATGGTAATTACTAAATTAGAGCTTACGGATTATCGGAATTACGAAAGTCTTGAGCTTGAATTTGACAGGGGTACAAATATTCTCTACGGAGATAACGCCCAGGGAAAAACGAATATTCTTGAGGCAATCTATGTATCCGCAACCACAAAATCTCACCGCGGAAGTAAGGACAGTGAGATAATAAGGTTTGGATGCGGTGAATCACATATAAGGACCTACATTGAAAAATCCGGCATCCAGACAAAAATAGATATGCATCTTCGCAGTTCAAAATCAAAGGGAATTGCGATAGACGGCCAGAAGATAAAAAAAGCTGCGGATCTTATGGGTCTGTGCAATGTGGTTTTTTTCTCGCCGGAGGATCTAAATATTATAAAAAACGGTCCTGCATACAGAAGAAGATTCATAGATATGGAGCTCTGCCAGCTTGACAGCTTTTACCTCTATAATCTTAACAATTACAATAAGATCGTTAATCAGAGAAATCAGCTTTTAAAAGATCTGTATTTTAATCCGCAGCTTCGTGATACTCTTCCTATCTGGGACGATCAGCTTATAAGCTATGGCAATAAGATAATTGAAAGACGCAGACAGTTTGTTTCACAGCTTAATGAGATCATCTACGAAATACATAAAAAGCTTTCCGGCGGAATTGAAGAGATAAAGATCATTTATGAGCCGGATACAGATGAAAATGATTTTGCCGATAAGCTTAGAAAAAATCATGAGAGGGATATAAAGGCAAAAATGACATCCGTGGGTCCCCACAGAGATGATTTTTCTTTTGAGACCGGTGAGATAGACATAAGAAAATTCGGTTCCCAGGGACAACAGAGAACTGCGGCGCTTTCTTTGAAGCTCTCGGAGATAGAGATAGTAAAAAATATAACGAAGGATACCCCCATACTTTTGCTTGATGATGTTCTTTCAGAGCTTGACAGCAAGAGGCAAAGATTTCTTCTTGAAAGCATAGGAAATATCCAGACCATCATAACCTGTACGGGACTTGAAGAATTTGTAAACGACAGGTTTAAGCTTAATCGTGTTTTTGAAGTAAACAAAGGTGTTGTAAATATAAAAAATCAGTGATTTGTATAACCGGTTTTAAAAATCAGTTATATGTAACGGATGAGGTAGATAATGAGCGAGGAAAATCTTAGCAATACTTCGGTAGAAAGTGAATATGGCGCGGATCAGATCCAGATACTTGAAGGTCTTGAAGCGGTAAGAAAGCGTCCCGGTATGTATATCGGAACGACGGCAAGCCGCGGCCTTCATCACCTTGTATATGAGATAGTTGATAACTCCGTAGATGAGGCGCTGGCGGGATATTGCGATACCATTACGGTTACTCTTAACAATGACGATTCCTGTACCGTAACCGACAACGGCCGCGGAATTCCCGTAGGAATTAACCACAAGGCAGGACTTCCCGCCGTTGAGGTTGTATTTACCATACTCCATGCCGGAGGAAAATTCGGCGGTGGCGGTTATAAGGTTTCCGGCGGACTTCACGGCGTAGGCGCATCTGTTGTCAACGCTCTTTCCGAGTGGCTTGAGGTTGAGATAAAGAGCGAGGGAAAGATTTATAAGCAGCGCTACGAGAGAGGTAAGAAAAGCTACGACCTTAAAGTAATCGGGGAGTGCGGAAAGGATGAATCCGGTACAAAGGTAACCTTCCTTCCCGATAAGGAGATTTTTACTGAGACTACGGTATTTGACTTTGATATTTTAAAAGTCCGCCTTCGTGAGATGGCTTTCCTTACAAAGGGACTCCGCATAATCTTAAAGGATGAGCGCGATGAGGAGCATTCAAAATCCTTTGTAACCGACAGCATGATAGAGGAAGCAAAGGAGGCCGCCCTCGGAAAAGATATCGAGGAATCCCAGATTTCCACTCTTATCGGCAGAGCAGAAGCAGATGTTGAGGAGCAGAAAAAAGAGGGAGTTTACGAAGCCGATTCAGCTTCCGGAGAAAAATCCGGCACTCTGTCACAGACGGATGCCGCTTCAGATGAAAAAAAGAAAAAATCAAAATACCGCGAGTTCCATTATGAGGGCGGTATAAAGGAATATGTTACTTACCTTAACAGAAGCAAGACTGCCCTTTATGAGGATGTTCTTTACTTTGAGGGTGAGAAAAACGGAGTTTATGTGGAGGTTGCGTTCCAGCACAATGACTCCTTTAACGAGAGCGTATTTTCTTTTGTAAATAATATAAATACCCCCGAGGGCGGTACCCATTTACAGGGATTTAGAAATGCTCTTACAAAAACTTTCAACGATTATGCGCGTGGAAGCAAGATATTAAAAGACAGCGAGCCGAATCTTTCCGGTGATGATATAAGGGAAGGTCTTACTGCAATCATAAGCGTAAAAATTGAGGATCCCCAGTTTGAGGGACAGACCAAGCAAAAGCTTGGAAACAGTGAGGCGAGAGGTGCGGTAGACAATATCGTTACCGAGAAGCTTACGATCTTCCTTGAGCAAAATCCTACCATAGCAAAGGCAATCTGCGAAAAATCAGTACTTGCCCAGCGCGCGCGAGAGGCAGCGAGAAAAGCGAGAGACCTTACGAGAAGAAAGACCGTTCTTGACGGAATGGGACTTCCCGGAAAGCTTGCAGATTGTTCGGACAAAAATCCCGAAAACTGTGAGATTTATATCGTTGAGGGAGATTCCGCGGGCGGAAGTGCAAAGACTGCAAGATCAAGAGCTACCCAGGCAATTCTTCCCCTTAGAGGAAAGATATTAAATGTCGAGAAGGCAAGACTTGATCATATCTACGGAAATGCCGAGATAAGGGCAATGATAACTGCCTTTGGTACAGGAATCAATGATGATTTTGATATAACAAAGCTCCGCTACAACAAGATCATACTTATGACGGATGCGGATGTTGACGGCGCCCATATAAGTACGCTGCTGCTTACCTTTATCTACAGATTTATGCCGGAGCTTATAAAGCAGGGACATGTATTTCTTGCAAAGCCCCCTCTTTACAAGCTGGAGAAAAACAAGAAGGTATGGTACGCATACAGCGATGAAGAGCTTGACAATATACTAAACGAAGTGGGCCGCGACCAGACCAACAAGATCCAGCGTTATAAGGGACTCGGAGAGATGGATGCCGAGCAGCTCTGGGAGACAACAATGGATCCCGAGAGAAGGATTCTTCTCCGCGTAAACTATGACGAGGAAATGCGCTCCGAGCTCGATGTTACATTTACAACTCTTATGGGCGATAAGGTTGAGCCCCGCCGTGAATTTATCGAAGAAAACGCGCAGTTCGTAAAGAACCTGGATATCTAAGAGGATAAATAAATGGATGATACTATTTTCGACAAAATACAGGAAGTCGATCTGAAGGAGAGAATGGAAACCTTCTACATCGATTATGCCATGAGCGTTATCGCTTCCCGTGCGCTTCCTGATGTAAGGGACGGACTTAAGCCTGTTCAGAGGCGTGTCCTTTACTCCATGGTTGAGCTCAATAACGGACCCGACAAGCCTCATCGTAAGAGCGCCCGTATCGTCGGTGATACAATGGGTAAATACCATCCCCACGGTGACAGCTCTATTTACGGTGCGCTGGTAAATATGGCACAGGACTGGTCCATGAGATATCCTCTTGTTGACGGACACGGAAACTTCGGTTCCATGGACGGCGACGGTGCCGCGGCAATGAGGTATACCGAGGCAAGACTCTCAAAGATAAGCATGGAGCTTCTTGCCGATATAGGTAAAGATACCGTTGATTTTGTAGACAACTTTGACGGAACGGAAAGCGAGCCCACGGTTCTTCCAAGCCGTTATCCAAACCTTCTTGTAAACGGAACCACCGGAATCGCCGTAGGTATGGCAACAAATATTCCTCCGCATAATCTCGGGGAAACAATTGATGCCGTTGTAAAAATCATAGACAATATCGTAAATGAGAACCGTGAGACTACTATCGAAGAGATAATGGATATAGTTAAGGGTCCCGATTTTCCTACCGGCGGTACGATTTTAGGACGCCGCGGAATCGAGGAGGCATACCGCACCGGCCGCGGAAAAATAAGAGTTCGCGCTGTTACGGAGATTGAAACTCTTCCCAGCGGAAAGACCCAGATTGTAGCGACCGAGCTTCCCTATATGGTAAACAAGGCAAATCTTCAGCAAAAGATTGCCGAGCTTGTTAAGCTTAAAAAAATCGACGGAATTACAGCAATCCGCGATGAGTCAAACCGCGAAGGCGTAAGACTTGTAATTGAGGTCAGACGGGATGCAAACGCGAATGTTATATTAAATCAGCTTTACAAGCATACCCAGATGCAGGATACCTTCGGTGTAATAATGCTTGCACTGGATAAAAACCAGCCAAAGGTAATGAACATCCGGGAGATGCTTACCTGCTATCTCGACCACCAGAAGGATGTTGTTACAAGACGCACAAAATATGACCTGAACAAGGCGGAGGAGAGAGACCATATACTGCAGGGACTCCTCAAGGCTCTTGATTTTATTGATGAAGTAATAAGTATCATCCGCTCAAGCTCCAATACCCAGGAGGCAAAAGACAGACTCATCGAGCGTTTCGGGATTGACGATGTACAGGCGCAGGCTATCGTGGATATGAGACTCAGAGCCCTCACCGGTTTGGAGAGAGAAAAGCTTCTCGATGAGCACAATGAGCTTGTTAAAAAGATTACTGAGCTTAAAGCAATCCTTGCCGATGAAAAGCTCCTCCTCGGTGTTATCCGTGAGGAGATAAAGGCCATTGGTGATAAATACAGGGATGAGAGACGCACAAAGATCGGTTATGACGAGTTAGAGATTCTTGACGAGGATCTTATTCCCAGAGAAAATACCGTTATCGCGATGACAAGACTCGGATATATAAAGAGAATGTCACCCGACAATTTCAAGGCTCAGCACAGAGGCGGTAAGGGAATCAAGGGTATGCAGACCATTGAGGACGATTACATCGAAGACCTCCTTATGACCACGACCCACCATTACCTCAATTTCTTTACGACTCTCGGAAGAGTATACAGATTAAAGGCTTATGAGATACCCGAGGGCAGCCGTACATCGAGAGGCGTTGCAATCGTAAACCTCCTTCAGCTGGCTCCGGACGAAAAGATTTCGGCTATAATTCCGGTATCAAAGTACGATACGGAGAGAAACTTCTTTATGGTTACAAAGAACGGTACTGTAAAGAAAACTCTTCTTTCAGACTTTGCAAATGTAAGAAAGAACGGACTTATCGCCATTAATCTTGTGGAAGGCGACAAGCTTATCGAGGTTAAATGTACCACCGCGGAGAGCGAGATATTCCTTGTTACAAAACAGGGTATGTGCATACGCTTCCACGAGACGGATGTTCGCCGTACAGGAAGATCCTCTATCGGTGTTATCGGTATGAATCTTAATCCCGGTGATGAGGTCATCGGAATGCAGCTTGCAAGCCAGGGAACCGAGCTTCTCTTTATCTCTGAAAGAGGATACGGAAAACGCACTCTTATGAGTGAGTTTACTGCCCAAAAGCGCGGTGGTAAGGGAGTTAAGTGTTACAAGATCGTTGAGAAGACCGGCGATGTTATGGGCGTAAAGGCGATAGACGGTTCCGAGGAGGTTATTATGATGACCACCGAGGGAATCATGATAAGGATACAGGTTTCCGATATCAATACCTTAAGCAGGATAACATCCGGTGTTAAGCTTATGAATCTTCCCGACGGAGTTAGAATTGCCCAGGCAGCCAAGGTAAGAGACAGACTCTCCAACGGAGAAAAGGATTTTAACAGCATCGAGGAGGCCGAGGCAGAGGTAGACGCCGAGGAAACTGATGAAAACCCGGGATCCGGAAATGCACTGGGGGACTTCGACGATGAGGACGACGAAGAAACCAAGAAATTCCACGGTGAGGACGAAGAAA
The DNA here is from genome assembly GCA_017479285.1 of Lachnospiraceae bacterium. Taxonomy (GTDB): domain Bacteria; phylum Bacillota; class Clostridia; order Lachnospirales; family Lachnospiraceae; genus AC2028. The sequence goes on along the minus strand of JAFVCL010000088.1, from coordinate 417 downwards.
ACACAGATTCTAAGGATGAGTGATAAAATTTCACGACACGAGTCGTAGTGCGTTCTTTTGTCGTGGAGAAATATATCTTCTAGTATAGCATCTTTTAAATAAGTAGACTTTATTTTAAGCCTATGATATAATTCCATAATGAAATGGAGGAAAAATATCATGGGTAGAAATGCTTCATCCATAGTACTTACAGCAACTGATCGCGAGTACCTTGAATTACAAACAAGGGCTCGCACGATACAGGCTCAAACAGTTAATCGCGCTAGAATCATTCTATTAAAGGCTGATGGCGCTACAATAGATGAAATAGCTGATAAAGTTGGCATGAACAGAAAGTCTGTTATGCTATGCCTTAACAAATTCAAAAATTGCGTTATTTAAAACGCTCTTTATGATGCTCCCGGCCGTGGTCGCAAC
>JAFVCL010000087.1 GCA_017479285.1 Lachnospiraceae bacterium | reverse complement strand
TTCTGTAATGAAAGGATAACCAATGGCTATTTTGATCGACGGAAAATCGATTTCCACACAGATAAAGGATGAAGTTAAGGAGCAGGTAAGTGAGCTTTCAAAAAAAGGTATAACAGTTTCCCTTGCCGTTATTCAGGTGGGAAACGATCCCGCTTCAAGCGTGTATGTAAGAAATAAAAAGAAGGCCTGTGAATACTGCGGAATAAAGTCTCTTTCCTACGAATTGCCGGAAGAGACTACGGAGGAGGAGCTTTTAAAGCTTATAAGAGACCTTAACGAAAATAAGGACTGCAACGGTATTCTTGTACAGCTTCCGCTCCCCAAGCATATTAACGAGGACAGGATCCTTGATGAGATATCCCCCTTAAAGGATGTGGACGGATTTCATCCTGTAAATGTAGGCTGCCTTTCAATAGGCAAACCCGGTTTTGTTTCCTGTACTCCTGCCGGTGTTATCGAGCTTATCAAGCGCTCGGGATATACCATCGAGGGTAAGGAATGTGTTGTTATCGGAAGAAGCAATATCGTAGGCAAGCCCATGGCGCTTTTACTTCTCCGGGAGAACGGTACGGTTACGGTAACCCACAGCAGGACACAGAATCTTAAGGAAGTTGCAAAAAGGGCGGATATCCTTGTTGTGGCAATCGGAAAGCCAAAGATGATCGATGCGTCCTATGTTAAAGAGGGAGCGGTCGTTATAGATGTGGGCATCCACAGAGACAGTGAAAACAAACTCTGTGGCGATGTGGATTTTGAAAGCGTAGAGAAAATTGCAGGAGCGATAACTCCTGTGCCCGGCGGCGTGGGACCCATGACGATAGCGATGCTTATGAAGAATTGCGCACATTCAGTGGAACTTCAAGGCTAAATTACAAGCTGGAGTATAGAAAATGAAATGTCCTTTATGTAATGCTGAGATAAAAGAGGGCTCATTATACTGCGAGGTCTGCGGTGAGGATATACATATAGTTCCTGATTTTGATCCTGTCATAGACGATACCAGCAACAAGATCATCGGAAATATGACGGATGCTTATTTTGGACAAAAGGAAGATAAGAAATCTTCGGATCGCGAACCGGACAGGCAGACTTTAAAAAGTGAAAACAATACCGGGACTGAAAAAAACGGTGCTTCCGCCGGTTACGGCAGTGAACCTTCCAGAAAAAAAAGCATATTATATTACACTATTCCCAAGCCCATAAGTTATATAGTCGTAATACTGGCTTTTGTTTTAATAATCGCGACTACGGTGCTTGCAATAGTATTTTTTACATCGGCCGAATATAAGCTCGACCGCGCCGCGCAGGCGTATAACAGCGGTGATTACGCAAAGGCAGCTGTCCTGTACGAGGGACTTCTTCAAAAGAACAGATACGATGTAAGCCTTTTGGAAAAGTACAGTCTCGCGCTTTACAGCAAGGGAGATACAGAGGGATATGTGGATACGCTGATCGAGATTTTTGACAGCTCCTATGCCACTAAGACTCAGCGTGCCTCCGCTTTGGCGAAGCTTGTCGCTGTTTATGATTCACAGGGGGATTACGAAAAGATACAGCAGTTTATCCTTTCCACAGGGGACGAGGAGCTTATCCGTGGGTATCGTATGTATTTCCCCGAAAAGCCGAAGATCATTACTGAGGAGGGAGAATACAGCCTTCCGCAGCTTCTTGTTATCGAAAGTGAGGGCGAGGATCCTGTTTATTATACACTGAAGCTTTCAAAGGATACTTTTTCGGGATATGCAGCCCGGGACGAGTTATACACCGGACCGGTTCTCCTCGAAGAGGGACTGTATGAAGTAAGCGCCTACACAAAAAATGAAAAGGGCGTAACAAGTGAGATCGCAGAGGCGAGGATCGATATTATAATCCTGCCGCCGCCGGATCCTGTGATCTCGCCTAAAAGCGGAACATACGATCAACCGGTCAACATCGAAATTGAGAATTATTCGGAATCGAATGTGGGATTTTATTATACGATAGACGGAAGTACACCAAATGCCAGTTCCTTGAAGTACACCGCTCCCATAGTCATGCTTCCGGGAGTAAGCAATTACAGGTTTGTCTGTATCAATGAAAACGGCATGAGCTCAGAGGTCATTGATGTTAAGTATAACTTTGATATAGAGTATGTTTATGATGTCGCAAACGCGTATGAATGTGTTATGAACTATCTTTATGACAAGGGTACTACGATATCGCATACCGGAGAACTTGAGTTTGGCGGAAATATCGATATAGTATTATCATCAATGTCCATGGAGGAATCTGATTCCGGTGAGAAAGTATATAAATATATTTTTGATGAATATGTTTTAAACGGAGACGGGGATAAGACAGCCCTCGATACAAGGTTTTCCGTGGATGTTATTACAGGTGAGGTGGAAAGGCTTTAGACACAGCTAAACAAAAGTCCGCTTTAAATGAAAGTAAGATAAAGAAAATAATTGCATCGCTTAAGTGATGACAGGAGGAAATATTAAATGTACAAGATCATTAAAAAGAAGGTGCTTAACCCCACGATCCTTCTAATGGAGGTTGAAGCTCCGAGAGTTGCAAAGGGATGTCTTCCCGGACAGTTTGTGATCGTAAGGGCGGGTGAAAACGGAGAGAGAATTCCGCTCACGGTCTGTGATTACGACAGGGAAAAGGGGACGGTCACCATTGTTTTTCAGATAGTCGGTGCCGCAACTCAGTTTATGTCCCGACTTAATGAGGGAGATTATTTTAAGGATTTTGTCGGACCCCTTGGCTGCGCTTCCGAGCTTATTTCCCTGCCCATAGATGAGCTTAAACAAAAGAAACTCATATTTATCGCGGGAGGCGTCGGAACAGCTCCTGTCTACCCCCAGGTTAAATGGATGCACGAGCACGGTATAGATGTTGATGTTATCGTGGGCTGCAAGACCAGGGATCTTCTTATCCTTGAGGAGGAGATGAAGGCAGTTGCCGGTAATCTGTATATTACAACCGACGACGGATCCTACGGAAGAAGCGGAATGGTAACCCAGACCCTTAAGGATCTGTACGCAGAGGGCAAAAAATACGATCAGTGCGTATGTATCGGCCCCATGATAATGATGAAGTTTGCTGTCCAGCTTACAAAAGAATTAAATCTTCCCACCATTGTTTCCCTTAACCCTATCATGGTTGACGGAACCGGTATGTGCGGAGCCTGCCGGGTAACCGTTGGTGACGAGGTTAAATTTGCCTGCGTGGACGGCCCCGAGTTTGACGGATTTAAAGTAAACTTTGACGAGGCAATGCGCCGTCAGACCATATACAGGACAGAGGAAGGAAGAGCATTTCTTGCTGCCAAGGAGGGGGATACCCATCACGGCGGATGCGGAATGTGTGAATAAAGCTTAAAGGAGTTTAGACGATGGATGTTTTAAAGAAGGTTCCTGTAAAAGAACAGGAGGCAAGCGTAAGAGCACATAATTTTGAGGAGGTATGTCTCGGATATACCCTTGAAGAGGCAAAGGAAGAGGCTTCAAGATGCTTAAACTGTAAAAATGCCATGTGCGTGAAGGGATGTCCCGTATCCATAGATATTCCCGGCTTTATTGCACAGGTTAAGGAAGGAAATATCGAGAAGGCTTACGAGATCCTCTCCGCAAGCACCGCGCTTCCAGCTGTATGCGGAAGAGTCTGCCCCCAGGAGACCCAGTGTGAGGGCAAGTGCATAAGAGGCATCAAGGGTGAACCCGTTTCGATCGGAAAGCTGGAGAGATTCGTGGCTGACTGGGCGTCGGAGCACGGTATAAAGCCCAAGAAGGCTGAGAAGACAAACGGACACAAGGTTGCCGTTATCGGTTCAGGTCCCTCCGGACTTACCTGCGCGGGCGATCTTGCAAAGCTTGGATATGATGTAACCATTTTTGAGGCGCTCCATGAGGCCGGAGGAGTTCTTGTATACGGTATTCCGGAGTTTCGACTTCCCAAGGAGAAGGTTGTCGCAAAAGAGATCGAGAATGTCAGATCCCTCGGCGTAAAGATAGAGACGGATGTGGTTATCGGAAAGTCCGTTACGATCGACGAGCTTATAAACGAAGAGGGCTTTGAGGCCGTATTTATCGGTTCCGGAGCGGGACTTCCGAAGTTTATGGGCATACCCGGAGAGAACTCAAACGGAGTATTTTCCGCCAACGAGTATCTTACAAGAAGCAATCTTATGAAGGCTTTCAGTGAGGATTCAAATACTCCTATCATGAAGAGCAGGAAGGTTGCCGTGGTAGGAGGCGGTAATGTTGCCATGGACGCCGCAAGAACGGCATTACGGCTGGGAGCGGAGGTACATATCGTATACCGCCGCAGCGAGGAGGAGCTTCCTGCCCGTGTTGAGGAGGTTCATCACGCAAAGGAGGAGGGAATCATTTTTGACCTTCTCACAAATCCCACAGAGATCCTTGCGGACGAGAAGGGTTGGGTTTGCGGTATGAAGTGTATAAAAATGGAGCTCGGCGAGCCCGATGCTTCCGGAAGAAGAAGACCTGTGGAGGTTCCGGATTCCGAATTCACAATGGATGTTGATACCGTGATAATGTCTCTTGGAACATCGCCCAATCCCCTTATCGCCTCAACTACGGAAGGGCTTGAGACAAACAAGTATAAATGCATTGTCGCAAGCGAGGAAAACGGCGCCACCAGCAAGGCAGGGGTGTATGCGGGTGGAGATGCCGTTACTGGAGCGGCGACGGTCATTCTTGCCATGGGTGCCGGCAAGGCGGCTGCGAAGGGTATAGACGAGTATCTTAATAAATAAGCATTATCCGTTGTATAGCTTGATAAAAACTGTTTTGGATATTTCATTGGGGGATCAATATGGCTGGAACCTATCGTGATAATTCTTCCTCGGCGGAAGAAAACAAGTCTTCAGGTATTGTTCTGCTCGCCACCGGGGTATTGGGCGCAGTATTTGTTACATTGGGAATGACAAAGGTCATTCCTCTGAATTTCGGAAATCCGTATCTGTTTTACGGTCTTTTATGTGCCATAAGTGCGCTGTTTCTGGCTACCGGCATTGTGTCTTTTATAAGTGCCGGAAGATACGGAAAAAAGGCTAAGGGAGAGAAGGGCGTAAAACAGGAGATTACCGAGTGGGCGTGCGAAAATCTCTCCGCTGGGGAAATCGACAGGCTTGTCGAGGTCGGTACCGCCGGCGATACAATGGAAAGCGGAGAGGAAAAGTCCGGAGTTTTTTCCGGTACCGAACCGGTAACCGCCACGGAGGAGGAAAAGTATTTTTCAAGATGCAGGGTTATTTCGGACAAGTTAAACGAGCATTTTGTAAATCTTAATCCGGATATGTTGGAGGATCTTATCGATAAGGTAATATACGACAGGATCTTCGAGGATGCGGGCTGATGCGTTTTACGGTTATCTGTGTTGGTAAAATAAAAGAGAAGTTCTTTCGTGAGGCTGTGGACGAGTACTCAAAAAGGCTTTCGAGGTATGTAACGCTTAATATCATCGAGGTCGGGGATGAGATGACGCCGGATGGGGCATCCGAAGGCTTAAGGCTTTCGATCCTCGAAAAGGAGGGGAAGCGGATCCTCTCAAAAATCGGAGATAACGACAGTGTTGTCTGCCTTGAGATAAACGGAAAGAAATTATCGTCCGAGGAGCTCTCCGGATGGATAGAGGGCTCGGCTGTAAGCGGACGGAGCAATCTTTGTTTTATAATCGGCGGATCCCTTGGGCTGCACCCAATGGTTACCCAAAGGGCGGACCTTCATCTTTCGTTTTCCGATATGACTTTTCCGCACCAGCTTATGAGGGTTGTACTCTTAGAGCAGCTCTACCGTGCCGAAAAGATAATAAACCATGAGCCTTACCATAAATGACCTCAATAATAACGGTCAAAGTATGGCGCTGATGTAATACAGGGTATTTAAGAACGTATGACGAAAAAGAAGCTGGCGCTTGAGGTGATCGAGCTTTTGAAAAAAGAATATCCGGACAGCGGCTGTTCTCTTGTTTATGAGGAGCCGTGGAAGCTTCTTGTAAGCGTCCGGCTTGCAGCCCAGTGTACCGATGCGAGGGTAAATATCGTGGTTGAAAAGCTCTATGAAAAGTACCCCGGTATTTCCGACATTGCCGATGCCGGACCCGAGAAGATAGAAGAGATCGTTAAGCCCTGCGGACTCGGAAAGAGTAAAGCTAAGGATATCGTTCTTTGCATGAGGATGCTCCGGGATGAGTATGGAGGCAGGGTGCCGGATACCATGGAGGAGCTTTTAAAGCTGCCGGGGGTCGGAAGAAAGAGCGCGAATCTTGTCCTCGGAGATATTTACGGAAAGCCTGCCATCGTTACGGATACCCATTGCATAAGGCTTTCAAACAGGATCGGTCTTGTGGATGGTATTAAGGAGCCCGCGAAGGTGGAGGCGGAGCTTTGGAAGATAATTCCGCCGGAGGAGGGCAATGCCTTCTGTCACAGGCTGGTGGATCACGGCAGAAAAGTATGCACCGCAAGGACCAAGCCTTTTTGCGACAGGTGCTGTCTTTCCGGGGTATGTAAGAAACGCGGGGTATAGTCTATGAGAATGTATGATATCATTATGAAAAAAAGAAACGGCGGGGAGCTTTCCGATGAGGAGATCCGTTTCTTTATAGAGGGATATACAAAGGGGGAGATACCGGATTATCAGGTATCAAGCCTTATGATGGCTATCTATTTCAGAAAGATGACCGAGAGGGAGACCTTAACCCTCACCCTTGCCATGGCAGAGAGTGGTGATAAGCTGGATCTTTCCGCCATAAAGGGGATAAAGGTGGATAAGCACAGCACCGGCGGTGTTGGGGATAAAACTTCCCTCGCCCTTGCTCCGATGGTTGCAGCCTGCGGGGTGCCGGTGGCCAAAATGAGCGGGAGAGGCCTTGGACATACCGGGGGTACTATCGATAAATTAGAGAGTTTTCCCGGGTTTTCAACGGGAATAAGCAATGATACTTTTATAAATAATGTCAATTCCATAGGGATTGCTATAATGGGGCAGACTGCGGACCTTGCACCTGCGGATAAAAAGCTTTATGCTCTCCGGGATGTGACCGCTACAGTGGACAATATGTCCCTTATCGCAAGCTCTATTATGAGTAAAAAGCTTGCCGCCGGAGCGGATGCTATAGTCCTCGATGTAAAGACAGGAAGCGGAGCTTTTATGAAAACCGAGGAGGATTCCTTCGCTCTTGCTGAGGAGATGGTTAAGATAGGCAGAGGTTCGGGAAGAAGGATGAGCGCCGTTATCTCAAATATGGATCAGCCTCTTGGACTTGCGGTGGGTAATGCGATAGAAGTAAGGGAAGCCATCGATACCTTAAACGGCAAAGGACCGGAGGATTTTACCGAGCTTGTCTATACCTTGGGAAGCCGTATGCTGGTTCTCGGAGGAAAGGCGGAAAACGAAGAAGAGGCAAGGGCAAAGCTGGAGGAGGCCGTGACAGGGGGATATGCTCTCGAAAAGCTTGCACAGTTTGTAAAGGCACAGGGGGGCGATGAAAAATATGTTTATGAGCCCGACAGACTTGTTTTAGCCCCCGTAAGAAAAGAAATCCTTGCTGATAGGGATGGATATATCGGGCATATTGACTGTGATGAGATCGGTATCTGCTCACTTATGCTGGGCGGCGGCCGTGAGACCAAGGAAAGCGTCATCGACCTTTCCGTCGGGCTTCTTCTCGATAAAAAGGTGGGAGATAAGGTCTCTAAAGGAGACAGGCTTGCCACTGTCTACGCCGCCGATGAGAGTAAGCTTGGTGCGGTCGGTGAAAGATTTTTAAATGCGTATCATTTTTCCGATGATTTTGTTTCAAAGCAAAAACTGATCAAGGGTATTATATAATCTATGGATGAAGTTACGGAAAAACTTGAACTTGATGCTGTAACAATGCGTAAGATATTCGGCGCACAGGACAGCTACATAAAAAAACTTGAGAGAGATTTCGGAGTGACGGTTGTGGACAGAAACGGTGCCCTTTCCGTGAGCGGGGTGAGGTCAGGCGTGGATATGGCGCTTAATGTTCTCAGGGATCTTAATTCCTACAGCAGCAGAGGTAATGATATCGAGGAGCAGAATGTGGATTACGCGATAAATATGGAGAAGGAAAACAATTCTCCCGAGTTTGAAGAGCTCGACAAGGATATTATCTGTCATACGATAGGCGGAAAGCCCATAAAAGCCAAAACCCTGGGACAGAAAAAATATGTTGATGCCATAAGAAATTCCATGATAACCTTTGGATTGGGACCGGCCGGTACAGGTAAGACATATCTTGCGATGGCCATGGCGATAACGGCATTCAAGAATGAGGAGGTTTCAAGGATCATCCTCACAAGACCGGCTATTGAGGCCGGGGAAAAGCTTGGTTTTTTGCCGGGAGATCTGCAGAGCAAGGTCGACCCCTACCTTAGACCGTTATATGATGCGCTTTACCAGATAATGGGCTCCGAGAGCTTTATGAGAAATATGGAGAAGGGTCTTATCGAGGTCGCGCCTCTTGCATATATGAGAGGACGCACCCTTGACAGCTCCTTTATAATCCTTGATGAGGCGCAAAACACAACTCCCGCCCAGATGAAGATGTTTCTTACGAGGATCGGATTTGGGTCAAAGGTTGTTGTCACCGGAGATTCGTCCCAGAAGGATCTTCCTCCGGGAGCAAAATCAGGACTTGAAATAGCACAGAAGGTACTCGGCAGTGTGGAGGAGATTGCTTTCTGTACCCTTACAAATAAAGATGTAGTAAGGCATCCGCTTGTACAAAGGATAGTGGAAGCCTATGATAAGTTTGAGAATAAAGAAAAGGCACATGCAGGTAAACAAAGAAAGTAAAAAGAGTAAAAATAATAAAAAGAGTTCATTCCTTTGGTTTGTACCTGAGATAGCTTGTATCTGTTTTGTTTTGATCGCAGTGGCCGCGCTGTATTATTTTTATGATATAAGGCTCGATGCAGCTATAGAAAGAAGCGTTTTTTCCGTGATAATCATTTCAGTACTCGGTTTCTCAATCAGAAGGAACTTCCCGGTGGTCAGACATCTTGAAAAGCGGGCGGTGTCCAACCTTGGGAGATTCTGGGCTTGTTTTGCCATCGGGCTGGTATTTTCCGTTGTATCGGTATTCATACCTTCCGCGGCCTGGCCGTTTACGGGATTTTTCGTTGTATTGTCCCTTTTTTCCAATCCGTTTCTGGGGATGCTTGGGGGAAGCAGTCTGGTCATCATAGCAACTGTTTTAACCGGCTGCAAAGCGGGAATCACGGTCCTGTATCTTATCGGAGGAAGCCTCGGAGTTGCGGCCTTTTTCCCTCTGCGGGACGATCTTAAGATATGGAGACCGCTGTTTCTTACACTTCTTGGTCTGTTTACCTGTGAAATGACCGGGATAATCCTGTCGTCCTCAAGCCAGATATCTCCGGAGCAGTTCCTTTTGCCGGGGTTAAACCTTATTATTACCGGGATAATCATATTTGCCGGAGTAAGAATCTACGCCCTTAAGGTTAAATACAGCTTAAGGGACAGATATCAGATATTGAATGATACCGAGTATTATCTTCTTGCGGACGCGAGGGAAAATGATAAAAGTGCGTACAAGCATATAATCCATACCTCTTATTTTACGGAGAGGATCGCGAGAAAGCTCGGAATGGATACGGAAGCGCTTAAATGCGCGGGATATTATTACAGATTTTGTCCCCTTGATGAAAAGGAGAGACAGGAGTTTTTTGACGCTGAGGAATTTCCCGGCCGGGTTACGGAGATTCTCACCGAATATACCGATTTTATCGCAAAAAGGACGGGAAACAAGTTAAGGACCAGGGAATGCGGGGTGCTTTTGTTTTCGCATACCATTATTCTTGCCGTCATCGCCCTTTATGAAAAAAATCCGGATATCCAGATTTCCGATAAGATCGATAAGCTTGTGGACGCAACCTTTTCGAGATATGAAAAGGGCGGGGTTTTTTCAGACAGCAACCTTACATTGAATGATGTAAATACCATGATGAAGATTTTTAAGGAAGAGAAGCTTTATTATGAACTTCTTCGTTGAGAACGAAACTGATTTTGAATTTCCCTTTGATGTCGAAAAAACCGCAGCTATGGTCTGCAAAAAGGTTTTGGAGAATGAAAACTGTCCCTTTGATAATATTTCCGTCAATGTGCTTATAACGGATAATGAGGGGATAAGGGATTACAACAGGCAGTTCAGGGACATAGACAGGGAGACGGATGTTCTATCCTTTCCGAATCTTGAATTTGACCTGCCGGGCAGATATGTGATTCCGGAGGGCTCCCGGTCCGATTATATCGACCCGGAGACGGGGGACATAGTGCTTGGGGATATAATCCTTTCTAAGGACCGTATACTGTCGCAGGCGGAGGAGTACGGACATTCCGTAAAGAGAGAATTTGCTTTTCTTGTGGCGCACAGTATGCTGCACCTTTCGGGCTATGACCATATGACCGAAAAAGAGGCTGAGGTTATGGAGGAGCGCCAGAGAAAAGCGCTTGATGAACTTGGTATAACAAGGGATGATTGAGTAAGGAATTTATATGAATGAAAAGCATGCCGAAAAAAACAGGCTTGAAGTATTTTCTGCTGTAATATTTCTTATTTCATGCATTGTTTTTAGGATGAGAACCGGAGATATCGGCCTCGGATATATGCTTGTATGCTTTGTATTTTTTGAAGCAATGTGGATCGTTTTCGGAAGAAGGGTTTCCGATGCGGTGGGCAATATTCTCTGGGGAAGATATCTCAAACAGAAATTCAAATCAGCCAGGCTTATATGGAGATACAGCCTTTCAATGAACTTTTTTACCGGATTTCTGGTAATGCTGTTTCTTGCCATCGCCGGCTCCTATGTTATAAGGGATGTCTTTGGACTCAGACATTCCTATTTTCTGATATTATTTTTTGCATTGTATTTTCTAATAAAGCTTATGTCGGAGACTGTGGGGGGACATTTATGCAGCAGGAAAAAGACCTCCTCCGTATTCGGAGCTTTTTCCGTTATAAGGCAGACCCTTATTCTCGTGCTGGGAAACATCAGCATTTCACTCACGGAAATTTACGGAAATAAGGTAACGGCGCTCCTTAAGCAGGAGGATTTTGGCGCTGTTTACTCCTGTATAGGTATTCTTATAACAGCGATAGTAACGGAGATCCTTGTTCTTACGGGTCTGCTTGGAGTAAAGCTTCTTGCCCGGCAGAAGGAAATCGATTATGATGACGATTTCTACCACAGAAAAGACAATACCGGAAATGTATTTTTACTTGTATGGAAAAGAAGGATCTACGAGGCCGCGGGAGATCTTTTTACGCTGATCCCCGTGATAGCCGGGCTGTTTATTGTCTTTTTACACACGAAGGATTCATTGAAGACCGCTGCGGATTTCGGATTTCTAACGGTCGTTATGATCGTTCCGGCCTGTATCGTTTGCTTTCTCGGCTATTTTATGCTCCTTCCCCTTGTTATCGATATCTACACAAGATTCCGTAAGAGCAGTATGGGCGAGGCGAGAAGGATGTTTAACACCGGACTTCATCTCTGCTTTGTCTACGGTGCCTTCGGTGCGGCTTTTCTCATCGCCCAGATGAAGATAATTTCGGGGATAATCGGTCCTGCGGAGGCTTCCGCATACGAGAGGTTTATCGTATATGCCGCGGTTTGTTCAGTGCTCCTTCTTCCTACATTATTTGTCTCAAGACTTTTGATACTTGACGGATATGTTCTTTATACCTATTTCGTAAAGATTCCGGCAAATGTGATATTTTTTGTTGTGATCAATATTGCCATTAGAAGGGCTGCCGACCCGGTAAGAGTGCTCGGTGCGTCACTGCTTGTTTTCTTTATCTGCCTTTTTATCGGCTTTATAATACTTGCGTTTACAAAGCTTGACATGACCGTTAATCCCATAATATGTATCCTGATCCCGGTGCTTGATGCCATTGTGGTCTGTGTGATCAATGTATTTGTTTCAAAGCTTATATCGCCTCATCTCGGAAATGTGTTTACGCTGCTCATATCCTTTATCGAAATGGCGGTATTGTATATTGTGCTGTTACTTTTGAGTCATAATTTTAAGGAAACGGAAATAAAATATCTTCCTGCGGGAAGAATTGTTATGCTTCTCGGGGAAACCTTCCGGGTGTTTTAGTGTTTAAAGTGTGAATATATGAAAATCGGTATAATCGGAGGCGGAGCGGCCGGGCTTTGCGCAGCCATAGCTGCTGCCCGCGGCAACGGAAATGTAACGATCTTTGAGAGAAATGATCGTGTCGGGAAAAAGATACTTATGACGGGGAACGGAAAATGTAACCTGTCAAACCTTGAGATGTCGGCGGAATACTACTATTCCGGCGACAGGTCTTTTGTTGCGAGGGTACTTGAGAGATTCGGAACCGACGAGACCATCCTCTTTTTTAACGGCCTCGGACTTTTGCTTACCGAGAAAAGGGGCGGTATTTATCCCCACTCCGAGCAGGCCTCGGCTGTTTTGGATGCCCTTAGATTTGAGGCGGACAGCCTCGGAATAAATATATGCAGCCCGGCATTTGTAAAAAAAATCACGAAGGAAGGGGACGGGTTTGAGATTACTTTTGAGCAGACCCTGCCGGAGGGAAAAAGCGCTTGTAAGAAAGAGCGTTTTGACAGAGTAATAATAGCTGCCGGAGGTAAGGCCGCGCCAAAGACCGGCTCTGACGGTAACGGATATAAGCTGGCCGGGGACTTCGGTATAAAGATGAGCAATACCTTTCCCGCGCTCTGCGGGGTGAGGTGCAGGGGTAAATTCTGGAAGGAAATCGCGGGAGTAAGGTGTCAGGCATCCCTTCTTATCGAGAATGAGGAGAGCGGAGAGGGATTTTCTTACGGTGAGCTTCAGATAACCGATTACGGTATTTCCGGTATTCCCGTGTTCCAGATAAGCAGACTTATAGCGGGAAAGCTTTTAAAAGATGAGGATTGTATAATCGATATCGACCTTTTCCCGGATGTAAGCGAGGATGTGCTTTTTAATGAGATAAGCTCAAGGGTTATCCTTCTCACTGACAGAACGAGTCTGCAGATATTGGGGGGCTTTTTAAATAAAAAGCTTGCCATGTTTATTCTTAAATCGCTGGGTATCAGAGCTGACGACAGGTTAGGAGAGGACAGACTCCCTCTGATAGTAAGTGCGCTTAAGCATTTAAGGGTCATGGCAACAGAGGTCAATTCCTTTGAACAGGCTCAGACTACCGCAGGAGGCGTTTTATTGTCCGAGCTGGATGATACCCTGCAGTCAAGGAATCATAAGGGCCTGTTTTTTGCGGGGGAGATTCTTGATGCCGACGGAGTCTGCGGAGGATACAATCTTCAGTGGGCCTGGAGCACGGGATATATCGCAGGGGAGGCCGCCGCTCTATGTTAAAGCTTACGCAGATTAAAATTAAGATCGGTTCAAGGGAGCAGGTAACAGAGGTCCTTAAGGAAAAGACTGCGAAACTGCTGAATGTTCCTTCGGAGTCCATAAAGGATTTTACTGTTTTAAAACGCAGTCTTGATGCGAGAAAAAAGCCGGAGCTTTTCTATTCATACACGGTATGCTTCCGGGCTTCCGATGAAGAAAAAATCTTAAATAAGGTCTTAAAGAAAAAAGAATTAAACAACAGATTGTGCATATACGAGGACAAGAAATATTTATTCCCCTACAGGGCTGAGGGGGAATTCAAAAGGCCGGTCATAATCGGAAGCGGTCCTGCAGGCCTGTTTTGCGCACTTTTTCTTGCAAGGGCGGGTTTTAACCCCCTGGTTTTTGAACGGGGAAGCCGCGTTGAAGAAAGAACTGGGGCCGTGGCGGAGTTCTGGAAAAACGGTAAGCTTTTAAAGGACTGCAATGTGCAGTTCGGCGAGGGCGGCGCGGGTACTTTTTCGGACGGAAAGCTAAACACCATGGTAAAGGATCCTCTTGGGCTGGGAAGAGCTGTTTTGGAGGTGTTTAACGAAAAAGGCGCTCCGGACAGGATACTCTACGATGCAAAGCCCCATATCGGGACGGATGTACTTACGGATGTGGTAAGAAACATAAGGGAAGAAATCATATCCCTGGGTGGTGAATTCTTTTTCGACTGCAGGGTCGATGATGTACTGATAACCGATGGTTATATATGCGGGGTGTCCGCAGCAGGAAAGGAATATTTCTCGGATACGGTGGTTTGCGCCACTGGCCATTCCTCAAGAGATACCTTTGAGATGCTTTTCGGAAAAGGAATCTGCATGGAGCAGAAGCCGTTTTCGGTGGGCTTCAGGGTACAGCACCTTCAAAGCATGATCAACAAGTCACAGTACGGAAGCGAAAAGGTTTCCGGTCTTGGCGCAGCCGATTACAAGGTAACATATCAGGCGGAAAGCGGACGGGGCGTTTTTTCTTTTTGCATGTGTCCCGGCGGATATGTTGTTAACGCCTCATCGGAGGAAGGGGAGCTTTCTGTAAACGGAATGAGCTACAGCGGGCGTGACGGAGTAAATGCAAACAGTGCCATCATCCTTACCGTCGGACCAAAGGATTTCCCATCGGAGCATCCGCTTGCGGGCGTGGAATTTCAAAGGGACCTCGAGAGAAAAGCTTTCAGAGCAGGCTCGGGCAAGGTCCCCGTTCAGAGATACGGAGATTTTAAACGCGCCGTTTTGGGGGATAAAGAAATTGAGGAAAATAAAGCAGATTTTTCTACGGAACTGCAGCCCCGGATAAAGGGAGAATATAAATTCGCCGATCTCTCAGGGATATTGCGCGATGATCTTAACCGTGATTTTATCAAAGGGATGGAGCATTTCGGCAGGAGTATAAAAGGCTTCGACGCTTCGGATACCATAATGGCAGGGATAGAGAGCAGAACCTCGTCCCCTGTAAGAATCGTAAGGGACGGCAACCTCCAGAGCAATATAAGGGGATTTTTCCCCTGCGGGGAGGGCGCGGGATACGCCGGAGGTATTACATCTGCCGCAATGGACGGCATAAGAGTTGCGGAGCAGGTTGCGAAATGTATTCTTGGGGTGTAAAATGTTTAGAATCAAAATAATAATTCACTACAGAGGTTTACATAATGAATAAGGCAGTAAGAGAGGCAATTAAAGATAAAAAGAGGATAGTTGTCAAGATAGGCTCCTCGTCCCTGCAGCATCCGCAGACGGGAGACCTCGACTATATAAGGATTGAAAAGCTTGTCCGGGAGCTCTGTGATATACGCAATCAGGGTAAGGATGTAATACTTGTTACCAGCGGAGCCATTGCTGCCGGAAAAAAAGCAGTTCATATCGGGGACGGGAAATCAAAGGCTTCTCTTACAACCGCAGAAAAGCAGGCCTGCTCCGCAATCGGACAGGCAAGGCTTATGATGACATACCAGAAGCTTTTTGCCGAGTATAATCAGGTTACAGCCCAGATTCTTATGACGAAGAATACTATCGTCGATAATCTCAACAGGTATAACGCCACCAATACTTTCTCCGAAATTTTAAAGCTCGGTGTAATTCCCGTTGTAAACGAGAACGATACGGTTGCGACATTTGAGATTGAGATAGGGGATAACGATACACTAAGCGCGGTTGTTGCGGCTCTTACAGGGGCGGATCTTCTTATCCTTCTATCGGATATAGACGGCTTCTACACCGACGATCCACGCAAAAATCCCGACGCAAAGCTTATAGAGGTGGTGGAGGAGCTCACCGAAGAGTACATGGATATGGGAAAGGGCTCTACGGGAAGCAATGTGGGAACGGGAGGTATGAATACAAAGCTTATCGCCGGTAAGATCGCCACAAAGACAGGCTGCGATATGATAATATGTAACAGTAAGGATATCGGAGTGCTCCACAGGATAATGGAGGGAGAAAATGTGGGAACTCTGTTTCTGGCAAACAGGGACGAGGGCTTTGATCTTCCCGACTTCGTCGATAAGCTTCATAAATCATGAATGCGCATGAGGATTTGTCCCGGGAGAAGAAAAGAATCCGCAGGGAACTTCTTGGGATAAGAAACGGATTTACCGATGAGTATATAAGGCGCTGCGGGAAAGAATTGGCTGACTGTATAGCCGGAAGCACATTTTATAAGGAGGCTGAGGCCGTACTTTTATACGCTTCATACGGCAGCGAGCTTAGCACCGATATGTTGATGGAGCGGTGCCTTGACGATGGAAAGACCCTGTTTCTTCCAAAGGTTTCGGGGAAGGATATGGATTTTTTCAGAGTAAGTTCACTTTCGATGCTTGTGCCGGACGGGTACAGGGGTATAAGAGAACCGGAGAGCTCAACGGAAAAATTTATTTATCCGGAAGCTGACAAAAATGCCATCATGGTAATGCCGGCTGTAGGTTTATCCGAGGACGGGTACAGGCTCGGATACGGCGGGGGATTCTATGACAGATACCTTGGGAAATACTCCGGACTTTCGGAATATACGGTGGCGGTGTGCTACAGGGAGCTGCTTCTTCCGGTTGTTCCCCATGATGAATTCGATGTAAGACCGGCCAGGTGTATTGTAATATAAAGCATTGTTAAATAACAAAGTACGATTTGCGGAATAAAGGAGACGGAATATGTACGATCTTAACGGAATGGGTGAAAGAGCCGTAGCTGCAAAATTTGACGCTGGACTTCTTAAGACCGAAAAAAAGAACGAGGTATTAAAAACCTGCGCGGAAGGCTTAAAGGCTTCATACAGCGAGATAATAAGTGCGAACGACAGGGACATTGAAAAAGCGAAGGAAAACGGGGTTCCCGAGGGTATGCAGGACAGGCTCCGCCTTACGGAAAGCCGTATCGACGCTATGGCAGAAGGTCTTTTGGAAATCGTAAAGCTGCCGGATCCCATCGGTGAGGTAATGGAGGAATTTGAGCGCCCCAACGGACTCCGATTAAAGAAGGTCCGGGTTCCTTTAGGTGTTATCGGCATTATTTTTGAGTCCAGACCCAATGTTACCGCCGATGCCTTCGGACTTACCTTTAAGACCGGAAACGCGGTAATATTAAAGGGCGGAAAGGAAGCGATCAATTCCAATATCGCCATTGTCAGGGTGCTTAGAAAGGCGCTTGAGGATTGCGGCGTAAACCCGGATGTGCTTCAGCTTATCGAGGATACGGACAGGGAAACCACGACCAGATTTATGAAATTAAAGGAGTATGTGGATGTCCTTATACCGAGAGGAGGCGCCGGACTTATAAAAGCTGTCGTTGAAAATTCCTCCATCCCAGTAATCGAGACGGGAACAGGTAACTGCCATATCTATATAGACAGGGATGCCGACCTTGACAAATCCGTAAAGATATTGTTTAATGCAAAGACACAGAGGATAAGTGTCTGTAATGCCGCTGAATCCCTGCTCATACATAAGGATGTGGCCGAAGAGTTTCTTCCCGTGTTAAAGAAAGCTCTGGATGAAAAGAATGTGGAACTCCGTGGGGATGAGACTTCCAAAAGGATACTCGGTGATTGTGTGATTCCCGCCACAGAGGAGGATTACGGGAGGGAATACCTTGATTATATACTGTCGATAAAGACCGTGTCCTCCGTGGAAGAAGCAATCGCGCACATAAACAGATACAATACCCATCATTCGGAATGCATCGTTACCGAAAACATGGAGACTGCGGAGAAATTCCTTGACGGAGTGGACTCGGCATGCGTTTATGTGAATGCGTCCACAAGGTTTACCGACGGCTTTGAATTCGGGTTTGGGGCGGAGATAGGAATAAGCACGCAAAAGCTTCATGCGAGAGGTCCCATGGGACTTAAGGAGCTTACATCCTACAAGTACAAGATATACGGAAACGGTCAGGTTAGAGGTTAGAAAGGTTTGTTATGAAAGAAGTAAACGGAAGCATCTGGCACACGATAAGCTCATCAAGGGTAACACCCACGGATTTTATATGTGTTATAGAGATATCAAAGGGAAGCAAAAACAAGTACGAGCTCGATAAAGAGACAGGCTTTTTGATCCTTGACAGAATACTTCACACATCGACTCACTATCCCGCAAACTATGGTTTTATCCCGAGAAGCTACGGGGACGACGGAGATCCTTTGGATGTGCTTTTGCTCTGCTCGGAGGCGGTGCAGCCCCTTACGCTTGTAAGAGCCTATCCCATCGGGGTTATGAAGATGAGGGATAACGGAAAGAATGACGAGAAGATAATCGCAGTGCCCTTTAACGATCCCTATTACAACCGCTACCATGATATTACCGAGCTTCCCTCCCATGTAATGGAGGAGATAGAACATTTTTTCTCTGTATACAAGGCACTTGAGAACAAGACCACCGATGTGGACAAGGAGGTCGGTGACCGGAGCGAGGCTATTGAGGTAATAAAGAACTGCCTTGACAATTATATAAATACCTTTGTCAAGAGCTGGTAATAATAAACCTTATTTGAATCAAGTTAAAAAATATATCAAAGTTATTTTGAAGGAGATATAAAATGGAGAAGATTAGAACAAGATATGCGCCCAGTCCCACAGGTAAGATGCATGTGGGAAACCTCCGCTCGGCGCTGTACGAGTTTCTTGTCGCGAAGCACGAGAACGGTACTTTTATGCTCCGTATCGAGGACACCGACCAGGAGAGATATGTGGAGGGCGCTGTAGATATTATATACAGGACTCTTGAGGCTACGGGACTTAAGCATGATGAAGGCCCGGATAAGGACGGGGGATACGGTCCCTATGTCCAGAGCGAGCGCATGAAGACCGGTATATACATGAAGTATGCCAAGGAGCTTATCGATAAAGGGGAGGCATATTACTGCTTCTGCGACAAGGCAAGACTTGACTCCTTAAAGACACAGGTCTCCGAGGATGAAGAGGGTGAAGGAAAGGTTATTACCATATATGACAAGCACTGTCTCGGGCTTTCAAAGGAGGAGGTAGAGGCGAATCTTGCGGCAGGAAAACCTTTTGTCATAAGGCAGAATATTCCCAACGAGGGAACCACGACATTCCATGATGAGCTCTACGGGGATATAACCGTGGAGAATTCGGAGCTTGACGATATGATACTTATAAAATCCGATGGCTACCCGACCTACAATTTTGCGAATGTTGTAGACGATCATACCATGAACATAACCCATGTTGTGAGAGGAAACGAGTATCTGTCCTCATCGCCGAAATATGTAAGACTGTATGAGGCTTTCGGGTGGAAGGTTCCCGTTTATATACATCTTCCGCTTATTACGGATGAGAATCATAAAAAGCTCTCAAAGAGGAGCGGACATTCTTCCTTTGAGGATCTTTTGGAGCAGGGCTTTATCACGGAAGCAATCGTAAACTATGTGGCGCTTCTCGGATGGTCTCCGGAGGACAACAGGGAGATTTTCTCACTTGATGAGCTTATAAAAGAGTTTGATTATCACAGGATAAACAAGTCACCCTCCGTATTTGATATCGTAAAGCTCCGCTGGATGAACGGCGAGTATCTTAAGGCGATGGATGAGGAGCGTTTTTACGGGATGGCAAAGCCTTATCTTGATAAATCCCTTCCTGCGGATTATGACGATAACAAGAGGCGTAAGGTTGCGGGAATGGTAAAGACCCGTATAGAGGTATTCCCGGATATTGAAGGCCATGTGGATTTTCTTCGTGAGCTTCCGGATTATGATATCGAAATGTATACTCATAAAAAAATGAAGACCAATGCGGAGACAAGCCTTCAGGTTCTCAAGGATGTTCTTCCCATCCTTGAGGAGCAGGAGGTATACACTAACGACGCACTTTACGAGAGACTGCTTAAGTATGTTGAAGAAAAGGGATACAAGAACGGCTATGTTATGTGGCCGATAAGAACCGCTGTTTCCGGCAAGCAGATGACCCCTGCCGGAGCCACGGAGATCCTTGAACTGCTTGGAAAGGAAGAATCCCTTAAGAGAATTCGTATCGGAATCGAAAAGCTCAGCCGGTGAGTATTTACGCGGGTTAAACGATTCCCAATATAAGGCGGTAACCTCCGATGCCGGTGCCCTGCTTGTTCTGGCAGGACCCGGCTCGGGCAAGACCTTTGTTATTACATCCAGAGTAAGATTTCTTATTCATAACAGGTCGGTTCCGCCGGAAAAAATCCTGGTCATCACCTTTACCAAAGATGCCGCGGTATCGATGAAACGGCGTTTTTATGAGAGCGAAGGGGGTATCTGTCCGGTAGTTTTCGGAACCTTTCACTCCGTTTTCTTTTCCATCCTGCGCGAAAGCAAAGGATATTCTGCAAAAAAGCTGCTTGGCGATGAACATAAGAAAAGCATTTTTTCTAAGATAATTTCTGAAATTATCCCGGAGAATAAGGCAAAGATGAGTGGAACCGATTCGGGCGGAATAAGCCCGGAGTTTATTTGTGCTGTCTCTGTTTATAAAAATACCGGAGACAAAGAAAAAGCCCTGAGTAAGATAGGTTCTGATATAAATATGTATTTTGACCCGGTTTTCAATGCCTATGAAGAGTACAGAAAACAGAGAGGTCTCTACGATTTTGACGATATGGTATTCGACTGTTATGAACTGTTAAAAAAAGAGCCCCGGATTAGAAGCTATTGGAGTGGGCGGTTTGACCATATCCTTATAGACGAATACCAGGACATAAATAAGATGCAGTTTGAGACGGTAAAGCTTCTTTGCGGGAGCGATACGGAAATACTTGCGGTGGGGGATGATGACCAGGCGATATACGGCTTTCGGGGCTCAAGACCGGGATGCTTAAGGGAGTTTAAAGAGTATTTTAATGCGGATATTGTAAATCTTGAAGTAAACTACAGAAGCCTTCCGGAGATAGTTGATATTGCGGGCAGGATAATAAAAGAGAATAAAAGCAGATTCATAAAACACCAGAAAGCAGACAGAAACTTAGGGCTTTTAAATGACAGCGTAAGGATATTGGGCTTTAAGACTTCGGAGGAACAGAAGAGCTATTTTGCAGGGGAGCTTAAAAGAAGCCCCGAAAATGAAGGAAATACTGCATTCCTGTTTCGGACAAACCTTGCAATGCAGGATTTTGCAGCATTTCTGACCAAAAAGGGGATAGAATACAACATCAGGGAAAAGTCTCTTTGCGTTTATGAGCATCCCGCAGCCCTGGATATATTTGCTTACCTCAAGCTTGCGGATGGCGATCCGGAGTATATTTACAGGATAATCAACAAACCGGTGAGATACATAAGCCGTGAAGCGCTAAGGAGCGGACATGGGGATCGTGATTTTTACAGTGAAGAAAGAAAAACTTTTGAATGCGACGAAGCATACAGCGGGGACGGCTGCGGTAATTATATAGATTCTGCCATATCTTATTACGCAGAGCACAGAGAAAAATACAACAATATAAACCGGATAAGGGAATTGCAGATTTTGAAAAAGGATCTTATTTTCCTTAAGGGTAAAAGGCCGGGGCTCGGGATAAGGTATATCCGGAATAAGATCGGACTTGATAAGTATTACGGAAAGGAGCTTAGAAACGAAAGGCTCCGGGAGGAGTATAAGGCGGTTTTGGATTTTTTGTTGAAGGACAGCGAGGGTTATGATTCTCTTGAGGAATGGATGGATTTTATCGAAATATATAAAAGGGAATTTAAAGATAAACCCGAAGTAAAGAAGGATGGTTCCTTGGGTGAGGGGAAAAAGAATGATATCCCGGAGCTTATGACCGTACACGCCTCCAAAGGGCTTGAGTTTGACAATGTATATATACCGGATGTAAACGAGGGAATGTATCCCCACGGAAAAATGCCGGATACGGAAAGCCTGGAAGAAGAGCGGAGAATCTTTTATGTCGCGGTGACAAGAGCAAGAAACAGACTTCTTATAGGCTATGTATCCGGTGAGAATGAAAGCTTACAAAAAACGCCTTCAAGGTTTATAAGTATGCTTTAGTCTTCGTCATCAAATTCCAGTTCATCGAGATATTCGTCAAATGCGTCGCCTACGCGCTCGTATTCCTCCTCGTCATCGATGTAGATAAGCTCGGGCTCCTCATTTGGATCCTCGGGATTTTCCCTGTAGCCGTAGATCCAGACCTCGTCCTCTTCAAAACGCCCGCTTGTATCACGGGGAAGGACTGCGATATAATCCTTTCCCTCAACGGTAAGGATCGTAATAACATCGCACAATATCTCGGTATCGTCATCGAGAGTAATGCTGACAGTCATTTCTTCATCGGGGGTATCGTATTTTTTATTCATATCTTTCTCCTTGGTTTAATCCGTCTGATGCAGCTTAATCAAGCCTTGTTGTAAAAATAAAGCTATGATAAGTATAACTTCTTGTTTATCTTTTCGCAATAAGTTATAATCTAATACATGAGTAAATTAATCGGTTCAACAATTTCAGATCCAACAGGTCTTTATCCGTGCAGAACTGTCTATACCCCCAATGGATGCAGGTTTTCCCTTGATATTTCAAACCTTGAAAAAAATGCTGTTTACGGTGTGGCTATATACGATAATGCCACAGATATAATGGTGTGCAGGAGAGAATTCAAAGAGGATGAGCGCTGCGGAAATGTGTATTCCGCGGTTATCCCGGTCTTTAACAGGGAGAAGCACAGCTATAATTTCTTCTGTAATGAGTATTATATAACCGACGAACGGGCTGAGATGTTCAAGGATAAGCTGTATTACGGAGGGTTCGACAGCAGTAAGGCAAGGAAAGCCCTTGTAAGCACGCCCTATGACTGGGAAGGGGTAAGACGGCCTCATATTCCCTTTAAGGATATGTTTATGTACCTTCTCCATGTCAGAGGCTTTACAATGCATACTTCCTCCGGCGTAAAGCATAAGGGTACCTTCAGCGGACTTGCCCAAAAGAGAGATTACCTTAAAAAGCTCGGCGTTACCACTGTTGAGCTTCAGCCTGTCTATGAGTTTAACGAGAATGACAAGAAGACGGGAAGATATAATTACTGGGGATACTGCAGGGGGTATTACTATACCCCAAAGTCCGCGTATTCCCACTCCGATGACGCCTGTACCGAGTTTTGCGATATGGTAAAGGCATTCCATAAGGCGGGCATGGAAATTGTCATGCAGATGTATTTTCCTGCTTCGTTTTCAAGGCGGGAGATACCCTATATCCTCGAATACTGGGCAATAAAATATCATATTGACGGATTTCATATTCTCGGGGAAAACATTCCCATAAATCTTATTTCCGAGAGCTCGATCCTGTCCGGAGTAAAGATCTTTTCCGACAATCTGTACGGAGTGAACCTCTCGGGTACCGATTATTATGATAAAAACAGTGCGGACATCAGAAGGTATGCGCTGTACAGGGATGATTATCTGTATACCCTCCGCCGTTATATAAAGGGGGACGGAGGAGTCCTTTCGGATGTTATACATAAGCTCCGGAACAACCCTGCCGACTATGCGGTTATAAATTATCTCGATTCGTACAATACCCTGACTCTCGCCGATATGGTAAGCTACGATCATAAGCACAATGAGAATAACGGCGAGGACAACCGGGACGGTAACGATTACAATTGCAGTTGGAACTGTGGTGTGGAGGGACCTACAAAAAAGCCGAAGATTAACGCTTTGAGAGCAAAGCAGCTGAAAAACGCTCTGACCCTGTTATTCATAAGCAGCGGAGTGCCTCTTATCTTTATGGGAGATGAGATGGGCAATACGCAGATGGGCAACAATAATCCTTACTGCCATGACTCGGATATAACTTGGCTCGACTGGAGAGGCTTAAAGAGGAAGAATTCACTTTTCGGATTTATTTCCGGGCTTGCGGGTCTTAGAAAAGAGTATTCATTTTTCCACGGTTCAAAGGAAATGTCTCTTGTGGATGTGGAGGGCTGCGGCTACCCGGAGCTTTCTTATCACGGTGAGAGTGCGTGGATGACTTCCCTTGACAATTACAAGAATTTTGTCGGTATCCTTTTCAGTGAGAAGGGAAGACTTTTTTATCTCGCGGTAAACATGCACTGGGACTGTGCGGAGCTTTCCCTTCCCAGAGCTCCCAAGGGCTGTAAATGGGAGATTAAGCGTTCGACTGACTTCTCGGAACTTACCGGGGATAACAAGATAAAGCTCTCCGGCAGAACGATCGCGGAAATAATCGCTGTCAAAGAGATGACCGGCAGGAAAAACAATGGGTAATTTCTGGAAACATTTTTGTACGATAACAAAACACAGATGGAAGGTGCGTGAAGGCTGCTTTAAGGTCGGTCTGTACCGCCAGGGTCTTGTTCACGACCTTTCTAAATATTCCCCGACGGAGTTTTTTGTGGGAGTAAAGTATTATCAGGGGACGAGAAGCCCGAACAACGCCGAACGGGAGGACAAAGGTTATTCAGCTGCATGGCTTCATCACAAGGGCCGCAACAAGCATCATTATGAATACTGGATAGACTATAATTCCCACGGCGTAAAGTCAAAGGAAGACATAATGGTCCCTGTTCCCATGCCGGATAAATACATCGCAGAGATGATCATGGACAGGATCGCTGCCAGCAAGATATACAGAGGCAGGGACTACACCGACGCGGATCCCTTGAATTATTATTGGCAGGGTACGCAGAATGCTCCCTTGCATGAATATACCAGGAGTACGCTCCTTAAGTATCTTGAAATGCTGGCGGAAAAGGGGGAGAAGGAGACTTTTGCCGCCATAAAAAAAGAGCTAGTAAAGAAAAAGAAATAAACGCTGCCATTACAGGTAAAATCTCTTTATCCCCTCAAGAGTGGAGGACATATTCGACATCATAAGATCAAGGAGGGTTATGGCGCACATGCTCTCCATTACCACAACCGCCCGGGGAACGATTATGGGATCGTGGCGTCCTTTTATCTGAACGGAGATTTCCTCGTTGTCTTTATTGACGGTATTCTGGGGCTTAAATATCGACGGAGTCGGCTTTACATGTGCTCTTACAAGTATCTCTGAGCCGTCACTTATTCCCCCGAGAATCCCGCCGCTGTGGTTTGTTTTCTTGGAAACCTTTCCCTCTTTAATGCAGAATTCATCATTATTCTCGCTCCCGAGGCTTTTGCTGACAGCAATGCCGTCGCCGATCTCGACCGCTTTTACGGCTCCGATACTCATAACAGCACCGGAAAGGGCGGCATCAAGCTTGTTAAATACCGGCTCACCGATTCCGGCGAGGAGCCCGTTTATCCTGCATTCCATAACTCCGCCCACGGAATCGTACTGCTCACGCGTTTTTGCAACATATTCCATGGCGAGATCGTTGGCATTTTTATCCGGCATGGCGGTGGGAAGGGAGAGCACCAGCTCTCTTGAATATCCGGACAGGTCGGCACTTATGGGTCCTATGGCGGAGGTATAAGCCTCAACAGAGATACCGAGTTCCTTTAAGATTTTGGATGCAACGGCACCCGCGGCCACCCGGCCGATGGTTTCCCTGCCGGATGAGCGTCCGCCGCCCCTGTAATCCCTGAAACCGTATTTTGAATCAAAGGTAAAATCCGCATGTCCGGGGCGGTAGTACGAGGCAATCTCACTGTAATCCGCAGATTTTTGCGAAGTGTTCATTACCATGACAGATATCGGCGTACCCGTGGTTTTCCCCTCAAAGACCCCGGAAAGTATCCTTGCGGTGTCGTCCTCCTTGCTGGGAGTGGAAAGGGGATTGCTTCCGGGCTTTCGCCTGTCAAGGAATTCCTGTATATCCTGTTCGCAGAGTTCAAGTCCCGCGGGAACTCCGTCAATAACGACACCAAGTGCTTCTCCGTGAGATTCTCCCCATGTTGTAATTGTGAAATTCTTTCCTAATGTCGATCCTGCCATGATGTCTCCTTATTCCTTCCCTTATAATAAATTGTATTTTAACTTAAATATTTTATACTTAGTCACGCCACAGCAGTCACATATACTTTACCGCGGACACGCTCTCCTTACGCTTCGCTCCAGCCCCGCGTTTGCTTAGCAAACTGCTCGGGCTCTGCGTCGCACACAGCGGTACTAATATCGCACTTCGCTTTGCTCGTGCTCTATAAGTACCGGTGGCTCCTTACGGTCCGCTTGCAAAGTATATGTACCTGCTTCAGCTGTCTATTATAATATCTTTAATCATATATTTAGATTGTACTATTATGCTTTAGTAAAAAATATTTTAGTCAGGTGCGGCGGATATGAACATATAGTTTTTAGTGAGAGACATCTTTGCGGAAAATCGTGTCGCCGAAACTGCCCCCGCAGCTCGC
>JAFVCL010000086.1 GCA_017479285.1 Lachnospiraceae bacterium | reverse complement strand
GAGAGAAATGAGATGCAAGCGCACGTAAATTGGCAGTTTCGAACCAAAGATGCACGTATTAAGTTGTTATCCCTCTACCCTGAGCTTTAATGCTCGGGGCAAGGGAGTAAGTTTAAATATCAATGTGTCAATACACTAGTCGCTGCAAAGGACGCAATGCTGATTGCTTAGCTAGTCGCTGCAAAGGACGCAGCGACCGCCGCAACACTCCGCTGCGCTTCGTGTCGCAAGTGCGTAGGAGCATCGCACTTGCGATCAGCATTGCAAAGTACGCAATGCTGATTGCTTATAGTTGACATAAATTATTCGGTTTGGTATAATTTGTGATGGTGCGTGGGGATTTGCACTAAATATTGGAAATCGGTTAAATACCGAATGGAGAATAGTTTATGAAATGTCCCTATTGTGGAAATGACAACACTCGTGTTATAGACTCAAGACCTGCCGACGATAATGCGTCGATACGCAGACGCCGTATTTGCGACGACTGCAACAAAAGATTTACCACTTATGAGAAGGTTGAGACGATACCTCTTATCATAATCAAGAAGGATAATAATCGTGAGACCTATGACCGTTCAAAGATAGAGAGCGGTGTTCTTCGTGCCTGCCATAAGAGACCTGTTAGTGCGGCACAGATAACAAAGCTTGTCGATGATGTGGAGAATGATATAACACAGCTTGAGGAGAAGGAAATCCCCAGCGAGACCATCGGAGAGCTTGTAATGAACAAGTTGAAGGACCTTGATGCGGTTGCGTATGTAAGATTTGCCTCTGTATACCGTGAATTCAAGGATGTAAACACATTCATGGACGAGCTTAAATCGATGCTTAAATAAAAATACAGCAAAATAAACGGAAAAATTATTTTTTGGACTAAACTTTTCGGGCAATATTCCGATATAGTCATTGCAGGCACCGTTAGAAATGGATTTCTTCGGTAGGTTACATCCGTTTTTCAAACAAGGAGGTGAGAGGATGGGAATCAATGGAATAAATAATTATTCAAATTTCATAGGCAGTTACCGGATACCATCCATCCCCAGCGTCAGTGTTGAGGACGTAAAGAAACAGGACGAGCAGCGCCTTGCGCAGCAGAACCAGGAAACATTACGCCCCGCAGCTTTAGAGGACATAAGCCTTCCCGCAAAACCGAGAAATGACGCTGCACCTACGGAGATATCTCTTACCTTTAACAAGGGCGAGGATTACGGTTACATCGGCAGGGACAGCGACATCTACTCCCTGGATGTTGAAAACGCTATTTCCGATATGCGCAAGGACGATGTCCTTAAGCAGTACCAGTACTTTGTCGGTAATTCCGGCGGAGGAGCGCTGGTTGACAACGCAGATGGCGTGGTTATTCCCAAGGTTTATTGATTGAATAATAAAATGTCTGTAGATAAGGAAGCTCCCCAAAAAGGAGCTTCTTTTTTTGGCAGTATCCGAAGGGCGTAAAATCAGCATCCGTAGCGGAAACACATTTGGAACGAGGTTTAAATTGGAAAAGGTTATAGTTGGTATGTCGGGCGGGGTGGATTCCTCGGTGGCGGCACTTTTATTAAAAAAACAGGGATATGAAGTCATAGGGGCAACCTATGATTTCTGGCATGATGACGATGCTCCGGAGGATATTTACAGGAATCTTTCCGACGCGTCGGAGGCCAAGGCCGTTGCCGATGCCATAGGAATAAGGCATGTTGCGGTAAATTACACAAAACAGTTCAGGGAAAGAGTTGAAAAAAGCTTTGTATCCGAATATTTAAACGGGCGGACACCGAACCCCTGCGTTATGTGCAATCCTTTGGTGAAGTGGGCGGCGCTGTGTGAGACGGCGGATGAGTATGGGGCAAAATATGTGGCCACCGGACATTACGCAAGAATCGACAGGCTCCCAAACGGAAGGTATGCAATAAAGAATTCCGTTACCGCAAAAAAGGATCAGACCTATGTTTTGTACGGGCTCTCGCAGGTCCAGCTCTCAAGGTCGCTTATGCCGATAGGGGATTATGAGAAGGACGAGATACGGAAAATCGCAGCGGAAAACGCACTTCCCGTAGCTTCAAAGCCCGACAGTCAGGAGATATGCTTTGTTTCGGATAATGATTATGCCGCATACATTGACGCGCATACGGATGTGACCGTAAAAGAAGGAAATTTTGTGGATAAAAACGGTAATATCCTTGGGAGAAACAAGGGAATCACCCATTATACCATAGGCCAGAGGCGCGGACTTGAGATCGCAGCCGGGCACAGGATATTCGTAACCGATATAAGACCGGAAACGGGAGAGGTGGTGCTCGGGGAGAATGAAGAGCTGTTTACAACGGAGGTTTTATGCTCGGACTTAAGATTTATGTCGGTTTCAGTACTGAAAGAGGGAGAAAAGCTTCGCGTAAAGGCAAAAATAAGGTATAATCATCAGGGCGAGTACGGCGAGATAGAAGCCCTGCCGGATAATAAGGTAATATGCAGATTTGAAAAGCCGGTGAGAGCAGCCACTCCCGGACAGTCTATGGTTTTTTATGATGGTGATTATGTTCTTGGAGGAGGAATAATATGCCGATTTTAGCTGATTGTCACTTACATTCTTCGTTTTCCGCGGATTCACAGGCTCCGATGCGTGATATGATCGAAGCCGGTATAAAGGCGGGACTTAAGACGATGTGCTTTACCGAGCATAATGATTTTAATTATGTGGATGGAGATGAGCTTAAGGCTGAGGACTGGATCCTTAATGTCGACTCATATCTCTATGAGCTTTTAAAATACAAGGAAGAATACGCCGACCGGATCAGGATACTTTTTGGAATAGAGATCGGGTTTCAGACAAATTGCATGCGCGAAAACGCTGTGCTTGCAAAGTCCCACGATTTTGATTTTATAATCGGGTCAACGCATCTTGTGGGAGGAAGGGATCCCTACTATCCGGAGTATTTTGAGGGAAGGGATGCCGAGGATGCGTATCACGAGTATTTCGAAGAGGAATTGTTAAATATAAAGAAAAATTCCAATTTTGATGTTTACGGGCATCTCGATTATGTGGTAAGATACGGCTCGGAGCCTGGGAAGGCCTACGATTTTGAAAGACATGGGGAGCTTTTTGACGAGATACTCAAGACTCTTATTGAAAAGGAAAAGGGTATTGAATTAAATACCGGGGGAATAAAAAAGGGAATGAAGGAATTCCACCCATGTATGAAGATTCTTAAGAGATACCGCGAGCTCGGCGGAGAGATCATAACCATTGGTTCGGATGCTCATAAGCCGGAGAATGTGGGAGAGTATTTTGAAAGGGCGGCGCAGGTACTGAAGGAATGCGGATTTGAGTATTACTGCGTGTTTGAAAAGAGAAGTCCAGAGTTCCACAGGCTTTGATCCGGACGGGAAAAGGCGCAGGCTTTGGGCAGATGACATACCGCAACGGTATGGAAGGAGGTTGATATTATGGCAATGAATCCGGCAAGTCTCATAAAGATGATGACATTAAAAAATAAATTTGAAAAGAATCATCCCAAGTTTTTCGCATTTATAAAGATGGTATTTTCAAGACCCATCGAGGAGGGGACGGTTATTGAACTGACCGTAAAGCGCCCCGGGGAAGATCCGGTAACCACCAATATTTCCGTTACGGCGGAGGATATTGAGATGTTTAATGAACTCAAGACACTTAGTTAAAAAAGATTCGGAGCCGGCTTTTAACGCCGGGTGCAGTTATGAGTATAAAGAAATATATAGGAGACAGATCCTTCTATAAAATGGTTCTTGCAATCGCCGTTCCGATAATGGTTCAGAACGGCGTTTCAAATTTTGTGAACCTTTTGGACAATTTAATGATAGGAAGAATAGGTACAAATGCATTATCCGGAGTGGCTATCTCCAACCAGATAATGTTTGTATACTATCTTCTTGTGTTCGGCGCGGCAGCCGGAGTGGGAATATTTACGGCCCAGTATTTCGGAATGGGAGATGATGAGGGTGTAAGGTACACTTTCAGGTTTAAAATCCTTATAAATGTCTTCCTTACCGTGCTCAGCGTATGCTTTTTTATGATAATGGCGGAGAGCCTAATCGGGCTTTTCCTTAAGGGAGAAGGGGCGCCGGAGGACGCGGCGGAGACGCTGAAGATAGGAACGGAGTATATGAGGATCATGGCTGTCGGGCTTATCCCCGTGGCTGTGACAAACGCGTATTCCGGAACGCTCCGCGATATAGGACAGACCAAGGTGCCGATGTTCGCCTCAATCGCGGCGATAGTGGTAAATCTTATCGGTAACCTTCTTCTTATCTACGGCCTTCTCGGGCTTCCGGCTCTCGGAGCAAGGGGCGCTGCAATAGCGACAGTTATATCGAGGTTCGTAGAGCTCGGCGTGCTGGCGGTGTATACCGGAACCCACAGTTCACAGCACAGATTTATAATCGGAGCCTTCAGGAGCTTTGCCGTTCCGCTTAATCTTGCGGGAAAGTTTATTTTAAAATCCCTTCACCTTATGGCAAATGAGACGCTCTGGGCTCTCGGACAGACTACTATGAACCAGTGCTATTCGTACAGAAGCCTTAAGGCTGTAGCTGCGCTTAATATTGAATCCACCATCTGGAACCTTATGGGAGTATCCTTCCTCGCCATGGGCGAGGCGGTAGGTATCGTCGTCGGACAGATACTCGGAAGCGGTGATATTGATAAGGCAAAGGATCACGCGAGAAAGATGAGAGCGTTTACGGTCGCTTTAGGCGTGCTGTTCGGACTTCTCATGATCGCGGCCGCCCCGTTCTTTCCGAAGATGTACAACACTACGGAGGATGTCAGAAGCATGGCAACAAGCTTCATACTTGTATATGGCGGACTGATGCCGCTATATGCCTATACCCACGCCTCCTACTTTACAATCCGGAGCGGCGGGAACACTCTCATCACCTTTATATTTGACAGCTGCTTTGTCTGGACGCTTTCTGTGCCCGTCGCTTTTTTGCTGAGCAGATACACAAATATGGAGGTTCTCTATATGATCGCTATCGTCCAGTCCCTTGAGCTGGTCAAATGCGTGATCGGCGGCATTATGGTACGGAGCGGAGTGTGGGCGAGAAATATCGTAAAGCAGTAAATTATCGGTTGTTTCAAAAACGATAAGGTGGTACAATTTAAATGGTATGGTTCAAAAACTATTTGTTTTAAGGAGGGTTTGTAAAAATGAGAAATACCAAAAAAGATGTGATACTTCATTTCATTATTGGGGCAATCGTTGTATGTCTGTCTGTTTTTCTGTTCCTTGTAAAGTTCAATTTTAAGGATCTCAACAGATTTGTAACCTTCGGCGGACATTTTTCGGTGCTCGGACTTGTTGCTGCCATAGTTGGCGGAGTTTTCCTTGTGCTCGCAATTTTCGGAACCAGTGTTTATTCCATTGAAAAGAAAAATGACGGAAGAAGATAAATAACATATTATTCACATTATTTTTATAATTACGACTTGAATTATGAGTAAGAAACTTGTAAAATAGTTATGCTGACAAAAATTTGACAATCTTTGTTGTCGGGTTTTTAGAAATACAATCAATAATGTTTCTAGGAGGAATCAAAAATGGCAGTTAAAGTTGCGATTAATGGTTTTGGTCGTATCGGTCGTCTTGCATTCAGACAGATGTTCGGCGCAGAAGGATATGAGGTTGTTGCAATCAACGATCTTACAAAGCCTTCCATGCTCGCTCATCTTCTTAAGTATGACACCGCTCAGGGCGGATACTGTGGAAAGGTTGGAGAGAATCTCCACACCGTAACCGCAGACGACGAGGCAGGTACCATCACCGTTGACGGAAAGACCCTTAAGATTTACGCTATGGCAAAGGCTGAGGAGCTTCCCTGGGGAGAAATCGGAGTAGATGTTGTTCTCGAGTGTACCGGTTTCTATACTTCCAAGGAGAAGTCAATGGCTCACATCAATGCCGGCGCCAAGAAGGTTGTTATATCTGCTCCTGCAGGAAACGACCTCAAGACTATCGTTTACTCTGTAAACGAGAAGACTCTTGACAAGGATGACCAGATCATCTCTGCTGCATCCTGCACCACCAACTGCCTTGCTCCTATGGCTAAGGCACTCAATGATTATGCTCCCATCCAGAGCGGTATCATGAGCACCATCCATGCATATACCGGAGACCAGATGATCCTTGACGGTCCTCACAGAAAGGGCGATCTTCGTCGTGCACGCGCAGGCGCTGCATACATCGTTCCCAACTCCACCGGTGCTGCAAAGGCAATCGGACTTGTTATCCCCGAGCTTAACGGAAAGCTTATCGGATCTGCACAGCGTGTTCCCGTTCCTACAGGTTCAACCACCATCCTTACCGCAGTCGTTGCCGGCAACGATGTAACCAAGGAAGGCATCAACGCAGCTATGAAGGCAGCAGCTTCCGAGTCCTTCGGATACAATGAGGATCAGATCGTTTCTTCCGATGTTATCGGAATGAAGTACGGTTCACTCTTCGATGCTACCCAGACCATGGTTTCCAAGATTTCCGACGGCTGCTATCAGGTACAGGTTGTTTCATGGTATGACAACGAGAATTCCTACACCAGCCAGATGGTAAGAACCATCAAGTACTTTGCAGAGCTTTAATTTGAAGTAAAGCCTGTTCTGTTTAGAACATTAACAGACCTTACGGGTCCGGTCTTAGGACCGGACCCTTTTTTACATTATATGAAATAAAACTATAAGGAGAAAATATCATGGCATTAAACAAGAAATCAGTTGATGATATCAATGCTAAGGGAAAGAGAGTACTTGTTCGTTGCGATTTCAACGTTCCTCTTAAGTACGGAGAGATTACCTACGAGACAAGGATCGTATCTGCTCTTCCTACAATCAAGAAGCTTATTAACGACGGCGGAAAGGTTATCCTTTGCTCACACCTCGGAAAGGTTAAGGAAGGTCCCAACGAGAAGGAATCTCTTGCACCTGTTGCAAAGAGACTTTCAGAGAAGCTTGGCAAGGAGGTTGTATTCGTTCCGGATTACAATGTAACCGGCGAAGCTGCTACCAAGGCTGTAGAAGCTATGAAGGAAGGCGATGTTGTTCTTCTCCAGAATACCCGTTTCCGCGGAGCAGAAGAGACCAAGAACGGTGAGCAGTTCTCTAAGGAACTTGCTGATCTTGCTGATATCTATGTTTGCGATGCATTCGGTTCATCTCACAGAGCACACGCTTCAGTTGCAGGCGTTACAAAGTTCATCACCGAGAAGGGCGGCTCAAATGTAGTCGGATATCTTATGCAGAAGGAGATCGATTTCCTCGGCAATGCCGTTGAGAATCCCGTTCGTCCTTTCGTGGCAATCCTCGGCGGAGCAAAGGTTGCTGATAAGCTTAATGTTATCAACAACCTCCTCGAGAAGTGCGATACCCTCATCATCGGTGGTGGTATGGCTTACACCTTCCTTAAGGCTCAGGGCTATGAGATCGGAACCTCTCTTGTGGACAATGAGAAGATCGATTATTGTAAGGAGATGATGGCAAAGGCTGAAAAGCTCGGCAAGAAGCTTCTTCTTCCCGTGGACGCAGTTACCATCGCAAAGTTCCCCGATCCTATCGATGCTCCCGTTGAAACGCAAGTTGT
>JAFVCL010000085.1 GCA_017479285.1 Lachnospiraceae bacterium | reverse complement strand
TTCTTAGGCTATGCGTTACGATGCGCTCCCCTCCAGAGCGCATTGTAGCAGAGACTTAGAAATTCGTGGAACATTTCACCGGAGCGTTATCTCCGCGACGGAAATACAATATACCCTCGCGGTGAGAAAATGGTGTTAGTCCGTTAAACTACAATTTAATGCAATACTATTGATCCGCAAAGGCGGCTTTCTTTGACATCAATTATCCGTTGGTTAGTGCTGCCCGCCCAGTGGTACTGATTATCCTTTAAGGCTTCAACATACTTCCCGTCAACAAGCACATCAATGTACTCCAAATGCTCCAAAGAAGCAATATCCTCGTAAGTATATCCCGTATAGCACCAGACATTTTTTTCCGGAAAATTTTCCCGTATCTCCTTTAAAAGCCTTAATACTTCGCCCCGGTTTCCCGGATAAAGGGGATCACCTCCGGAGAGCGTAATACCGCTTATGTACGGCTTACCTAATATTTCGAACAACTCGCGTTTAGCAGCTTCATCAAAAACAAGACCGTCTTCCGGGTCCCATGTTACGGGATTCTGACACCCCGGGCAACCGTGCTCACACCCGGAAAGCCAGAGAACGACCCTGAGCCCGTCTCCGTTTTTCATATCATCCTTTGTAATATCGTGATATTTCATAGCTACATTGACTTCCTGTCCGCTATTTCCGCCATCTTTGCGGCGTTCAGCCTTGTGTCCCCATGCACCCTCGAATAAGAAAGATAACCGTTCATTCTGTCTATCTTGGTTAAATTGCGGCTTCCGCAGGCGGGGCATACATCCATCTCCAGCTCCTGATGTCCGCAGTCATCGCAATAGGCAAGTGACATGTTTACGCCCTCATAAAAGCCCATATCCATCGCCCGCCTTATAAGTGTCCTTATGGCCTCGTAATTATAGCTTATGGGATATTTGACATACTGTATCTTACCGCCGTTAAAAAGGTCCCAGAAACGCTTTTCGTAATCCTGCTTTTCGATAGGAGTTATATCCTCCGAAACATGGCAGTGAAAGCTGTTTGAGACATAAGCCCTGTCGGAAACACCCTCCACGATACCGTAAAGTTTTCTAAACTGCGTAACCTGTAATCCGCAAAGGTTCTCCGCCGGGGTTCCGTATATGGCGTAGAGATTTCCGTCCTCCTCCTTAAAATCCGAAACCTTTTTGTTTATATGCTCCATGACCTCAAGAGCAAAGGCACCGTCCTCAACAAGGGATTTTCCGTTATAAAGCTCCTGCAGCTCGTTTAAAGCGGTAATTCCGAAGGATGCGGTCGCAACCTTGAGAATCGGTTTTATCTTGTCATGGAGTCCAAGGTGACCGCCGTAAAAGCCTCCTTCACAGTAGGCAAGGGGATTCGTGGAGGCGGTCATCTCGCCGAGATACGCATAAGTCCTTATATGGATCTGTCTTATCATCTCGAGATAATAGTCAAGGACCTCATAAAAATCCCTGTTTTCTTTTCTTGACTTTGCAAGG
Source organism: Lachnospiraceae bacterium (assembly GCA_017479285.1). GTDB lineage: Bacteria > Bacillota > Clostridia > Lachnospirales > Lachnospiraceae > AC2028. The sequence goes on along the minus strand of JAFVCL010000085.1, from coordinate 6,465 downwards.
ATCATGGGAAGGTGGAGCGAGACAACACCTATATTAAACCTGCCGATAAATACCGGCTCATCCTTATCGTCCGCAGGATGAATCCCTCCCCTTTTAAAATACGGCGAAAGAAAGGCTCTGCAGCCCATAGGTGATATGACCTGTCCGTATTTTTTATATATCGAAGGAACATATCCTTCGCCGGACAATGAAAGCCAGTCTGGATACATACTCCTTGAAGAGCACTCCACTCCGGCCTCAAATACATCCTCCGAAGGGCAGCCCTTTCCGTGAAGCTTTTCATCATACAGGAATACTATCTTAGGGAACAAAACCGGCTTCTTAAAGCCCTTCTTTCCCTGACCGTTTTTCCTTACATTGAGCATGGTTATGGCAGCCAGCTTTTCAAACCGTCCGGTTCCAAGCCCGATTGTCATTGTGATAAAAGGATAGTCTCCCCTGCTCGATGCAACGGTATTGAATTTGTATTCCCAGCCCTGGAAGCCCTGTTCAAACTCCTTGGAAATATCCTCAAAAGCAGTCTTATCCGCAAGATCATCCGGGACACCGAGCCTCTGGTATTTGGTGTAGTATTTATTAAATGATTTCTCCGCGTAAGGTCTTAATATCTTATCCACACAGGATATGGTAAAGCCTCCGTACTGCTGGCTTGCGGCGGAGAGGATTATATCTCCCATCACATCAAAAGCTACATCAAGTGTTTTGGGCTCATTGTACCAGACATTGCCCATCTCGAAGCCGCCGTTTAATACCTCTTCGATGTCAAAAAGACAGCAGTTCATGGTGTCGCGCCTTGCAGACATATCGTGTATGTAGATATACCCGTCGTTATTGGCCTGGATTTCCTCCTGGGTCATGAAAAACTTCTGGTAAAGCTGTCTGTTGAGTTCGTTGAAAATAAGACTTCTTCTTGTGGAAACAAGAGCTGAATCCGTGTTTGAATTCTCCTTATCACCGATATACATAATAGACTGGCTCTTTTGATAGACATCATCCAGCATATGTATAAAGTCCTGCTTATAATTTCGGTAATCCCTGTAGCTTTTCGCGACCAGAGGATTTACGGATTCCAGAGCCCCTTCGACAATATTGTGCATAAGCGGGATTTGAATCTCCGTATTCCCGCTCTCATCGACCCGTGAGATAACATACCTGCATATATTCTCACGGTCTTCGTCGGTAAAGCTTACCATGGCGCGATATGCACTTTTTTCAACGGCATTTATAACCTTCTGTACATCAAAGGGAACCTTTGTGCCGTCTTTTTTTATAACAAAAACCTTTTTTGAGGGTTTGAATATCTCTCCGTATTCCATAAAAAGCCTCACATCAATTCTTTAAAGATCCTTTATTGATCCTTGATCGATTCGTTCTTTTTAACGAGCTCCTTTAACCACCTGATGTAATCCTCCCTGACCTTAGCGGGTGAATGGATAACGCAGTCCGTTCCCAGCCCCGAAAGCCAGCCGAAAAACTGCCCGCTGACAACAACCTTTGTGCGAAGTCTTAACCTCGAATCCTCCCCGAAGGATAAGCTTACATCCTTGCCGAAGCGGTCTATTACAACCCCCACAAGGGATTCCGGAAAATCAAGAACAATATTCTCGGATTTACCGCCCATCATTCCAAAGGTACTGTCCGCATAAGAACCGATGTCATATTTCGAAAAAGCCTTCTGTCCAAGCCTCTTGTCGTTTAAAACATTTACCTTTGACATTTTATCCACACGGAAATGTTTAAATACCTCAGCCTCCGCATCGAATGCCACAAGATAATAGTTTTCGTCGTTCCAGATAAGAGCCCAGGGGCTCACTATCCTCTTTTCCTTTCCCTTCGGAACAAGCTCCTTGCTTATATTCCAGCTCAGGTAAGTAAAAGAAATCTGCTTATTTTCCTGTATCGCCCGGTGTATTGAATCCACTATATAAAAAATGGATTCGTTTTCGGATTTGATACGGCTCGCCACATAAACCTGTCTGTTAAGCTTTGAGGAATCATAATCACTTACAAGGGACCCCAGCTTTTTGATAAGCTCCCTTGATTTTTTTGTTGTAATAAAGCGGGAGGATTGAACCGCATCAACAAGAAGCTTTAATTCCGCAAGCTCAAAATCCCTGTTTACAAGCTTCCATCCCCCTCCCGTGCGGGTGGGCTCCTGTACAATGTTATAGCCCATCTCGGTAAGGCAGGAAATGTCGGAATAAAGAGTCTTTCTGTCCGCCGTTATCCCCAATTCGGACAGCTTTTCCTGTATCTGGGTGGTCGTCAGTGTATGATTCTCGTCCGTGTATTTGCGTAAAAAATTAAGTATGTGTATTATTTTTGTTTTCTGTCCCGATGTTTTAGCCATAATTATCCCCGATGAGAAAGATTTGCCCGCCAAAGGGCGCACAAGCCCGTGAAAACCGGTATTATTTATTATAAATCAAAAAAATCCCAAATTACATAAGGGATTAACCATCACATAATCTGGGAAAATATTATCAATTGCCACTGTTGTTTTCTATAGAATCCCCGGCCTGCGCCTTCTTTTTATCCAAAGACTTTCTTATTATCCGACCGATTATAAAGCCTGCGGCCGCGACAACGACGATGATAAGAAGGGTGATTATATAACCAAGAAATTCACTGAAAAAAGCTGCAAAATTTGCCATTTTATAAAACCTCCGCGGGTGGGAAAATATTGTACTTATTAATTTACATTATAGGCTTTAAAGCCTTTATGTGTCAAGCACTGCCGTAAGTTTTGAGAGCGCAAGCTCTCCTGCGCCCCGAAAAATTTCCTCGGGATACCCATACATCTCCAAAAGCTTTATGGCGTTGCGTGAGGAGGCTATGCCGTCCTTTATCCTGTAATCAAAGCTTACATCCTTACCGGAGACGGTCTCGCTAAAATGCATATTCCTGTATACATCATTCAAAAGCTCCGCCAGCTCCCCGTCATGTGTGGCGGCAAAGCAAAGCGCATTATGCTCTTTTAAATACTTAAGTATGGTACAGGAAGCGCTTATCCTCTCAATTGTATTCGTGCCTCTTAAAACCTCGTCGATAAAGCATAGCACGGGTCTGTCGCCGCTTAAAGCGTCTATCACCCGCTTTAAGGATCTTATCTCGACAAGGAAAAAGCTCTCCTTACCTAAAAGATCATCCTTAAGAGCTATGGAAGAATAAATATTATAAACCGGAGCCGAGTATTCCTTCGCGCATACTGTATAAACGGTCTGGGCAAGAATTGCATTTATTGCCGCCATTCTTAAAAAAGTAGACTTGCCGGAAGCATTGGAACCCGTAAGAAGTATACATTTATCCGTATCCACAGTATTTCTTACGCAGTCCCTTACAAGGGGATGATAGCCCTCCCGGATAAGCAGAAAAGAGCCCTTATTATCCGAAAAATCCGGCTCTGTCCAGTCGCCCTCCAGGGATTTCCTGAAATCCGCAACGCTTATGGCGGCATCGAGTCTTCCGAACAAAAGAAGCATATCCTCAAGCTCTTTCTTTTTACCGGAGAGCTTTCGGGTCAGAAGATCAAACTGGATAAGGTCGAAGGAAAAAAGCATATTAAAATATGTGAGCAGTACCTCCGCGGGACCGGAGCTCATACTCTGTCCGCTTCTTCCCGAGGCTACAAGGTATCCTCCCCCGGATTTAATACTGTAGAGCACCCCGGATAATGCTTTGATCTTTTCCCTTTCCGCATTTAAGTATGATATATCCTTTTTTTCAAGCTTTAGCGCTTCATTCGAGAGTCTTATTAAAAATCCAAGGCTTTCCACAACTCCGTCCAGAGCGCGTTTATCCTTGAAATAAATAAAAATACTGACAAGAATAAGCAGGAATAATAAAACAGCGCCAGGTACGGGTTTAAAAAATATAAGCGCGATGAAGGGAATGTATAAAACATCAAGAATAATATGTCCGATGGGATTATGCTTTTTTCTCGTAGTGAGATTATCGGTATAATCAAAGGGCGAATACTTTTTTACATAGCCTATCCTGCAAAGGGATATAAGTAATTCCGTTCTTGTTTTTTCATCCTCCGAAAGAAAACCCACAAGCTCAGAAAACTCCTTATCCTCCAACACATACCCGGTATTATGAAGAATATAATATAAATACTCTTCTCCCACAGCCGACTTTGTTTTATCAATTCTTTCAAAAACTCTCTCGAGGTCAAGATCGCTCCAGGTAATCTCATCAACTCCCTTAGAGCATGCGCCGGACCTGTTCAAAACAGCCGCTCTGTGTTTTTTTCCGTGGGGATAATCCCGGTTTCTGTCCTTTCCGAAGTCCTTTAAAAGGGAATCATAAAGAGCGAGGCGTTTTTTCCTCTCAAGAAAAACGCCCCTTATCCCAAGACCTATGATAATTGTAACAATAATTATAATTACCGGCATAGTACTACTTGATATTGTCCGCCCCGAAGCTCTCGGGTAAAAGCTGATCGAGGGTATAAACCTTGTAATCGTTCTCGGATTTTGCCACGATTATCCTGAAATCCCTGCCGCAAAATTCCGACATTACCTGTCTGCATATACCGCATGGGTAGGCATAGTCCTCCGGCTCTTTCCCGTCAAGAAAACCAACTATCGCGATCTCCTTAAAGTCGGTGCAGCCGTCGCTGACAGCCTTGAATATGGCAGTCCTCTCGGCGCAGTTTGTAGCTCCGTAGGAAGAGTTCTCGATATTACAGCCAAGATATACAGTGTCATCGACTGTTCTTAGCGCCGCTCCCACATGGAAATGTGAGTAAGGACAGTAAGCGTTACCCGCTGCGGCAAAGGCCCATTTTATAAGTTCTTTATCCTTGTTTTCAATACCATTCATCTTTCGGTTAAACCTTTAAAGGCTCTTAATTACCTCGGAAACAAGCCGTGTAAATCTGGGAGCGGCCTCGTCAGCGGCGGCCTGTACCTCCTCATGGGAAAGAGGGGTCTTAGATAATCCTGCGGCAAGGTTACTGATGCAGGAAATACCGCAAACCTTAACTCCCATGTGTCTTGCGGAGATGGCTTCTACAACTGTGCTCATACCCACGGCGTCTACCCCAAGGCTCTTAAGCATTCTTATTTCGGCAGGAGTTTCATAGGTAGGTCCCGTAAGCTGGCAGTATACACCTGTCTCCAGGGGAATATCATTTTCATAAGCCAGCTCAAGGATCCTCTCCCGTATCTTAAGGTCATAGACCTCAGTCATATCCGGAAATCTCGGGCCGATCTTTGAATCATTGGGTCCGATAAGAGGATTGGGTGCAAAAACGGAAATATGATCGGTGATAAGCATTAAATCCCCGGCGCTCATTCCGTCCTTTAATCCACCCGCCGCGTTCGTAAGAAACAAAGTCTTTATGCCCAGCTTAACCATAAGCCTTATGGGAAGGACAACATCCGATACGGCATAGCCCTCGTAGTAATGAACTCTTCCCTTCATGCAAACGATGGGAGTATCTCCCAGCTTTCCGAAGATAAATCTCCCTTCATGACCGGGAACGGTGGATACCGGGAAACCCTCTATCTCACTGTATGGAAGTTCAAAGCTTACATTTATCTCCTTTGCAAATTCTCCGAGACCGGAGCCCAGAACAAGACCCACTCTCGGCTCAAAATCCGTCTTTTTGCGAACCGACTCAAACACTTTATCAAGTTTCTCAAGATATCCGAAATCTGACATAAATACTCCTATGGCTAAATCTACCCGGTTGCTAATAATTTAAACAGTTACCTTCTTAAAGTTCTTTTTGCCTCTCTTTACAAGGAGCCCTTCGCCCTCGAAAGCAGATCTGTCGTACTCTGTTTTAACATCGGTAACCTTTTCATCACCAACGGTTACTCCGCCCTGCTCCACATTTCTTCTCGCATCTCCTCTTGAGGTGCAAAGACCGGTGGAAACAAGCACCTGTAAGATGTCGATCTTTCCGTCCTTGAAATCCTCGTCCTTAAGTACAAATGCGGGTACATCAGACATTGCTCCTGCGCCGCCGAAGAGTGCCTTTGCTCCTGCCTCCGCCTTCTTTGCCTCTTCCTCACCGTGTACGAGAGTGGTAAGTTCTCTTGCAAGGATCTCCTTGGCCTCGTTGAGCTTACTGCCCTCCCAGGAATTCATCTCCTCGATCTGCTCGATGGGAAGGAATGTAAGCATACGGATGCATTTAAGGACATCCTCATCGGAAACATTTCTCCAGTACTGGTAAAACTCGTAGGGAGAGGTTTTATTTGCGTCAAGCCATACAGCGTTTCCTGCGGTCTTACCCATCTTCTTTCCCTGGGAATCCGTAAGAAGGGTTATGGTCATGGCGTGAGCGTCCTTGCTCAGCTTTCTCCTTATAAGCTCGGTTCCGCCAAGCATATTGCTCCACTGGTCGTCTCCGCCGAATTCAAGATTACAATTGTACTTCTGGAACATGTAGTAGAAGTCATAGGACTGAATTATCATGTAGTTAAACTAAAGGAAGGAAAGTCCCTTCTC
>JAFVCL010000084.1 GCA_017479285.1 Lachnospiraceae bacterium | reverse complement strand
CAATATCAAGGGAATCGGATCCCGGAATGGAAGAGCTTGTTCTTAAGTGTATGAGGGAAAAGAAAGGTAAGTGGGTGCGTTACGACGAGAACGGAAAGATGCTCAAAGGCTGGGTAACCATTGAGGGCGCCCTTGTGGAGAAATACCCGGATCAGGCAGGAAACACCTATTACTACGATAACAGGACCGGACTTATGGCAAAAGGCTGGGTAACGATTGACGGAACACAGCATTACTTCAAGGAGACCACAGGTGTTCTTGAGCAGTAAGTTTTGCCTGTGTACCGATAATGTGATCAATATACTAAACACAATATATACTATTTTTTGCTCCCCTTGGTACAAAACCTTGGGGAGCCTTTTTTGACACGAAAAAATGTGTAAATTAGAGAGAAAAAAATGTTTCACAAAGATGTTTCACATGTTATACTAATAGGGCGCTAAAGATAAAAAACACATAAGAATATTTACCGATGTCAGGGAAAATCCACATCAGAGAGGTATTATATGAGCAAAATAATAGCCATCACAAACCAGAAGGGCGGAGTCGGTAAGACCACGACCTCCATAAATCTTTCTGCTGCCATCGCAGAGACAGGAAAGAAAGTTCTTGTTGTTGATATGGACCCGCAGGGTAACACCACCAGCGGATTCGGAGTAAACAAAAATGAGCTTGAAAATACGGTATACGAGCTTATCCTCGAGGAGTGTTCACTGCAGGAGGCTATCATAAAGAATGTGGCGACAAATGTGTCACTTTTGCCTGCAAATGTAAATCTTGCCGGGGCGGAGGTTGACCTCCTTGACCGGGACGATAAGTCCTTTATCCTGAAAAAGGAGATGGATTACATTGCGGATCAGTATGATTATGTTATAATCGACTGCCCTCCTTCACTGAATATGCTTACGATAAACGCCATGACGACCGCCACAAGCGTTATCGTCCCGATCCAGTGTGAATATTATGCGCTTGAAGGAGTAAGTCAGCTTATTCATACGATAAATCTTGTCCGTGAGAGATTAAATCCCGAGCTTGATATTGACGGCGTTGTATTTACGATGTACGACGGGCGTACGAATCTCTCCCAGCAGGTTGTAGAGAATGTTAAGGAGAATCTCAGCCATCATATTTACAAGACAATGATCCCAAGAAATATAAGGCTTGCGGAGGCGCCCAGCTACGGTCAGCCCATAACGGTTTATGATGCAAAGTCTGCCGGAGCCGAGGCGTACAGAGAACTGGCCAAGGAAGTAATTGAGCACAATAAATAATGCGTTATGGAAGTGTTACGAAAGCGTCACGAAGGCATATAGGAGAAAAGTAAAATGGCAAAGAAAGGTTTAGGAAAAGGACTTGATGCGTTGATCGCCCCTGGGGGAAAGAAATCCGAAAACACCGCGGTTTCAAAGCCTGCGGAGGTACAGGAAGCATCAAAGAGCAGTATGGAAGGCGCTACGATGGTTAAGATCACGATGGTCGAGCCGAACCGTGAGCAGCCCCGCCGTAAGTTTGATGAAGATGCGTTGCAGGAACTTGCGGATTCCATTAAGCAGTTCGGAGTTCTCCAGCCCCTTGTGGTTCAGGACAGAAAGGACCATTATGAGATAATCGCCGGTGAGCGCCGTTGGAGGGCTTCTAAGCTGGCAGGTCTTAAGGAAGTGCCTGTTATAATCAAGGATTACACCGAACAGGAAATCGTTGTTATCTCGCTCCTTGAGAATATTCAGAGAGAGGACCTGAATGCTATCGAGGAAGCAAACGCATACAAGGAGCTTGCCGATAAGTTTAATCTCAAGCAGGATGAGATCGCCGAGAAGGTAAGCAAGAGCCGTTCGGAGATCACAAACTCCATGCGTCTTTTAAAGCTTTGCCCGGAGGTTCAGCAGATGATCGTTGACGAGATGCTGAGCAAGGGACATGCGAGAACCCTTCTTGCGGTCGACGATCCGGTTAAGCAGTATGAGCTTGCGCAGCGTGCTTTTGATGAAAAGCTCAGCGTCCGTGAGGTGGAAAAGCTTGTAAAGTCGCTTGATAAGCCTGCGAAGGAAAAGCCTGTTACGGATGAGAAGCTCCAGATCATATATGCCGACCTTTCCGAGAAGCTGAAAAAAGCCCTTGGCACGAAGGTAACCATAAGCGGAAAAGGAAATGGCACCGGATCGGTCAGCATTGAGTTTTATAACAATGACGATCTTGACAAGATAGTGGACAAGCTGAGCAACTGATTTTTGTATTGAGCTATTTTGTGCTGATGCAAAATTTTTTACATATTTAACTGAATTCGGAGTAAAATGGAAAGCAATATATTAAATTCAATCCTTAATCTCGGAAGCTTTGATGCGGGTTATCTTGTCATAGCGGTACTGGTTTTGTTGATAATCGTGGTAGTTCTCATCGTACTGACCATTGTAAACGGAAAGAAGCTCAAGGCTGCGCAGGCTCGCATCGATGCCCTTTGTCTCGGAAAGAATGCTGAGAGCCTTGAGGGAGAGATAGCAAAGATCCTTGAGGAAAACCAGTACTTAATGACAGAGGTGTCACAACATAAAGCCTACATAAAGACCATATTTAAGAGGCTGAAGCTGGCATACCAGAAGTTTGCACTCGTTAAATATGATGCGCTTGACCAGATGGGCGGAAAGCTGAGCTTCGTAATAGCTTTTCTCGATGAGAACAACAACGGATTTCTTTTAAATTCCGTACATTCCGCTACAATGAATTACATTTACTCAAAAACGGTCGTTGAGGGAGAGGTTGAGGTTGAGCTCGGAGCCGAGGAGGAAGAGGCTTTGGAGAAAGCCAAGGCGGTCAAGATACCCAAGTGATGTAAAAACGGTTATTGGATACAACGGTTTTACTTCGATAAATAAGCAGTAATAAATAAGCAAGACAAGCTCACAGGCGCGTCTCAGGAGGATATTTAAATGATAGACATTAAATTTTTGAGGGAGAATCCCGAAGCTGTAAAGGAAAATATCAGGAAGAAGTTCCAGGATGAGAAGCTTCCCCTCGTAGATGAGGTAATTGAGCTTGATAAGCAGCTTCGTAAGACCCAGCAGGAGGGCGATGACCTTCGTAATGCGAAGAACAAGATCTCAAAGGAGATCGGTGCTCTTATGGCACAGGGCAAGAAGGAAGAGGCGGAAGGCTTAAAGGCGCAGGTAGCCGCAAACGCAAAAAGACTTGCAGAGCTTGAGGCAATGCAGCCTGAGCTTCAGGAAAAGGTTACCGCGATAATGATGAAGATCCCCAATATTATCGACGAGTCCGTTCCTGTGGGAAAGGATGATACCGAGAATGTTGAGATCGAGAAGTTCGGAGATCCGGTTGTTCCTTCGTTTGAGGTTCCTTATCACGCGGATATCCTCGACCGCATCGGAGGTCTTGACAAGGAGGCTGCGGGAAGAACCAGCGGTAACGGCTTCTATTATCTTATAGGGGATGCGGCAAGGCTTCATTCCGCTATGATAAGCTATGCAAGGGATTTCATGATAGACAAGGGCTTTACTTATTGTGTGCCTCCCTTCATGATCCGTTCAAGTGTTGTAAACGGAGTTATGAGCTTCGCGGAGATGGAAGCGATGATGTACAAGATCGAGGGCGAGGATCTTTATCTTATCGGTACCTCGGAGCATTCCATGATCGGACGCTTCAAGGGACAGATCGTAGAGGAGGATAAGCTTCCCATAACCATGACCTCCTATTCTCCATGCTTCCGCAAGGAGGTTGGTTCTCACGGAATTGAGGAGAGAGGCGTATACCGTGTCCACCAGTTTGAAAAGCAGGAGATGGTTGTACTCTGCAAGCCGGAGGATTCGATGGACTGGTACAACAAGATGTGGTCCTATACGGTAGAGTTTTTCAGAAGCCTTGATGTCCCTGTCCGTACTCTTGAGTGCTGCTCGGGTGACCTTGCAGATCTTAAGGTTAAGTCCTGTGATGTTGAGGCATGGAGCCCCCGCCAGAAGAAGTATTTTGAGGTTGGCTCATGCTCGACCTTAGGGGATGCGCAGGCCCGCAGGCTCGGTATCCGTACAAAGGGCAAGGATGGCACATATCTTGTTCACACTCTTAACAATACTGTACTTGCGACTCCCAGAGGACTTATCGCTCTTCTTGAGAACAATGTAAATGAGGACGGAAGCATCAATGTTCCCAAGGCACTTCAGCCGTATATGGGTGGCAAAGAGAAGATTCTTCCGATAAAGTGATTTGAGCAATAAAATTTTGATCCCCGTAGGGATGATATTTCAATTCATATTTACGGTATGCGGGGGCGGGCTGTTGATCGCCGGACTTATCATGGGCTTTTCTTTGGGCTGGGATATATCCGGTGATAACAATACTGCAAGGATAGCGCTTATTTTTGCAATTTTCGGAGCAGTGCTCTTTTTTGTGGGCGTTGTTATCGCGGTGTTTTTGTACAAGGCAGTAAGTGCGGGGAATGCCGGAGAAGACAAAAAGGAGCAAAAATCCGAATAGACGCGGCCGCAAAGGACGCAGTTCGGACCGCCTGTAAAATGATACAGGTCAGGAACCGCGTGCGCCGGCATTGCGCCATTAAGAGGACTAAGCAGTGCATAGATATCTGAGGGCGATAGGCTTTAGTAAAAAAACGAGAAAAGAAATACAGGATATCGTGATGGACTGTATCCGTAAAGCGGATAAGCGCAGTTACACTCTTGTGGAGGATGAGACCATGGCGGCCGAATTCTCAAGAGAGTACGCTGACAGCATGGGCATTACGGTTTCGGGTAATTTTGATGAGGAGGATAAATTCCACCTTGAGTATTATTTCCCGTATTTAGATGGCAGCGGAGTGACTTCCTATGAAGACATCTCCGTTGAAAAGCATGCCTCGGAGGATTCTTTTGCGGGTGTCTGTGACGATGTAAAGGTGGGTATCTCGATAATTTTCTACCTGAGAAACAAGATTCCTTACCTTAACGCACAGAATTCCGGCAAGCTTCCCATAAGGGGCACAAGTGTCACTTTTTCCGGCCTCTCAATAAGGGGGTCTGTTTTGTTGCCGCTGAATCGTCCCGAGGAGGATGAGAACAGCATAAAACAAAAGGATCCCATGGAGAGAGCAAAGCTTCTTGCCGCCGCGAAAAACGGGGATGAGGAAGCGATAGAAACGCTGACCATTGAGGATATGGATATCTACAATTCATTATCAAAAAGGATAAAGAATGAGGATGTCTATTCCATCGTGGATACAAGCTTTATGCCCTACGGCGTGGAATGCGATCAGTATTCGATCATCGGAGACATTGTGGCATACAGGCTTGTAACGAATCATATCACTGAGGAAAAAATTTATATACTGACTATTTTGTGTAATGATTTGACATTTGATGTCGCAATCAATATAATAGACTTGTTTGGTGAGCCGGAGGTGGGCAGAAGATTCAAGGGAGTCATCTGGCTGCAGGGCAACATCAATTATCCCGAGGATATTGGCTCCTTTAGTTAAATGGATATAACGGGCCCCTCCTAAGGGTCAGTTGTGAGTTCGATTCTCGCAGGGAGCGCACGGAGCAGGATACAAATTCCTGCTCTTTTTTATTAGCGACGCGCGCCGCGTCACGGCGGCGAAAGCCGGCGCACGCGGTACCTAACTTCCAACTTTTTTCAAGCGACGCGAGGTTTATTATGAATATCATATTACATCAGCCGGAGATACCGGCAAACACGGGAAATATCGGGCGAACCTGTGTCGCGACAGGTACAAGCCTTCATTTGATCGAGCCTATCGGATTCAGAATAAATGAGAAGGAACTTAAGCGCGCGGGCATGGACTACTGGGACAAGCTCGATGTCACAAGATATATTAATTTTGAGGATTTTAAGCAGAAGCACCCCGGCGCTGTCATATGGATGGCAACCACCAAGGCAAAAAGATGCTACACGGATGTCACTTTTAAGCCGGATGATTTCATCATGTTCGGAAGGGAGAGCGCCGGAATCCCCGAGGAGATTCTTATAGAAGATGAGCCGCACTGTATAAGGATACCGATGGGGCCGGAGATACGGTCCTTAAATCTTTCAAATTCAGTTGCTATTGTGCTGTATGAAGCACTTAGGCAGCAGGGATTTGCGGGGCTTGAGGAGGCGGGAGAGCTGCACAGGTTAAGCTGGAAGGACTAAGAGAGGATCCCGCGTTCACAGATTTTTCACAAAATAGACACCGGTTTATCGAATATGGTACATAAGATAAAATAGCGCGTAAAGGCGTTCGCACTTGCCACGCGGCTACGAAAAATGCTGCTCGCGTCGCACGAAAAAAGAAGGAAGTCAGGAACCGCGTGCGTCGCTTATAGAAAGGAACAGGATGATTGAGGTTAAGAATTTAACAAAAAGGTATGGAAATCATATTGCGGTCAATGATCTCTCTTTTAAGGTGGAGACAGGGCAGATATATGGTTTTCTCGGTCCAAACGGTGCCGGAAAGTCAACGACCATGAACATTATAACCGGGTATCTTGCTGCAACTGACGGAACTGTCACAATTGACGGAAAGAATATCCAGACGGATCCCGAAGCTGCCAAGGCGAAGATCGGTTATCTTCCGGAGCTTCCGCCGCTTTATTCGGAGATGACGGTAAGAGAATATCTTGATTTTGTCGCAGAGCTGAAAAAGGTTCCGAAAAGTGAGCGGGCGGCGCAGGTCGAAGAGGTCATGCGGGAGACTCATATCGATGAAATGAGTAAAAGACTCATCCGTAATCTGTCAAAGGGCTACAAGCAGAGAGTCGGGATGGCACAGGCGATCCTCGGAAACCCGGATGTGCTTATTTTTGATGAGCCTACGGTCGGACTTGACCCGAAGCAGATAATGGAAGTGCGCGATCTTATAAGGAAGCTCGGAGAGAAGCACACCGTAATATTGAGCTCGCATATTCTTTCGGAGGTCAGTGCGGTTTGCGACCATATAATGATAATTTCCAAGGGTAAGCTTGTAGCGGACGGCTCGCCCGAAGAACTCCAGCGGATGATCGGTTCAAAGGCTGAGATCGAGCTTACGGTACTCGGAGATGCATCCAAAGCCGTTCCGGTCATAAAGAAAGCGGAAGGCGTCGAGGAAGTGATCGATGAGGGAAGTGATGAGCAGGGCAACGGACGGATCCGCATTGTATCCGCGCCGGAGATTGACGCCAGAGAAGCGGTATCCCTTGCTCTTGCGGAGAACCGCATAGCCGTAATGGGTATGGAGCGCAAAGAAAAATCGCTTGAGGACATTTTCCTTGAGCTTACGGGGGACGGGGAAAGTGAGCCTGAAGCCCGGGGCGGGGACAGTGCTGACCATGCCGGAAACGGCAAGACAGAGGAGGAAAAATAGATGCTTGCGATATATAAACGGGAGATCAGGGCATATTTTACCACGGTGATCGGATTTCTGATCGTGGCGGCAAATCTGTTTTTGATAAGTCTTTATTTTGTTGTCTACAATATTTTTTACAACTATCCATATTTTCAATACGCGATACAGGGAAGCTCACTTATAATGTTTATAGCAATTCCTGTCCTTACCATGCGGATGATCGCGGAGGAGCGGAGGAACAAGACGGATCAGCTTATCCTTACTGCGCCGGTTTCGATAGTTAAGGTGGTACTCGGAAAATATCTTTCTGCGCTGACGATATTTGCCATCCCTTGCGTTATAAGCTGTATTTACCCCCTTATAATGAGTCGTTTCGGTACGGTTGCATTCGGAGAAGGCTATCTTTCGATACTTGGATTTTTCCTTTACGGAATGGCATGTATAGCGATAGGAACCTTTATCTCATCGCTGTTTGAAAACCAGATAATAGCGGCAGTGGTGACCTTTGCGTTTTTGTTCATAGGTTATATGATGTCATCGCTCTGTTCGCTGATCTCGGCGGATGGAAACCTGCTCACAAAGATACTCGGGTTTTACGACCTTTCAACTCCGTTCAACAACCTTGCGAACGGAACACTTGATTTTTCCGCAGTCATTTATTTTACAGCCTTAAGCGTACTTTTCCTGTATCTCACGATCCAGTCCGTCCAGAAAAGGCGCTACAGCGTGTCCGCAAAGCATTTTACCTTCGGCGCATACAGCATTATCGGAATTGTAATAGCCGTGGCAATCTTTGTTTTTATCAATATCGGGGTGAAGCAGATACCGGAGAGCTATCTGATGATTGACTGCACCTACAACAATATGTACACTCTTACCGAGGATACAAAAAAGTATGTAGCAGCCCTCGATGAGGACATAAATATCTATGTTATCGCAAGTGAGAATGGATATGACGAGTCTGTCGCAAAAACTCTTAAGCGGTATGAAGGACTGTCGGGTCATATCAAGGTAAAATATGTGGATCCCAATGTGAATCCGAGATTTTACGCGAATTACACCAGCACGGCGCCTTCGAGCGGAAGTCTGATCGTTGAGAGCAGTAAGAGAAGCAAAGTCATTGACTATAACGACCTCTACGAGCAGACCTATAATATGAACTACTACACCTACAACTATGACAGTGAGGTGGTTGGATATGACGCCGAGGGGCAGATAACCGGTGCGATAGATTATGTGCTTTCTGACGATATGCCGGTAATGTACATCACCGAGGGACACGGTGAGTATGAGCTTGAGGCGGGCTACACCGCTGCGCTCTCCAAGGCAAATATAGAGTATGAGACCATTAATCTTATGAGCGCGGATGGAGTTCCCGAGGATGCCGCATGCCTTCTTATCAACGGACCGATGGGGGATTTTTCGGACGATGATCTTAAGAAGGTTACCGACTATCTTGACCGGGGAGGAAAGGTTATCCTTACGCTTTCCCTTGCTGATGTAGAGCTTGTGAATATAAACAAGCTGGCGGAATATATGAATCTCGGGATAAAGCAGGGAGTGGTTGTAGAACTTGATTCATCACATTTTTACGGCTCGGAGCTTTATGAGATACCCAAGGTTTATCCCGGGGAGTTTACCTCGGAGATATATGGCGCAGGTTACAATCTCTTCTCGCCTTACAACACCGGAATAATCCTGCCGGAGGAGGATGACGGGAATGTTGTGATCGATGTATTTCTCGAAACTTCGGACTCTGCGTATTTAAAGATCGATTATAAAAATATGACCGATACAAATATGGAGGATGGGGACATTCCCGGACCATTCCCGGTAGGCGTTTCCGCTACCAGAACTACGACGGATGCCGAGGGAAATTCCGTGGATTCCGAACTGGTTGTTTTCTCCTCGGTTACAATGTTCAGCGAGGCGGCCGACAGTATGGTAAGCAGCGCAAACCAGAAGGTGTTCATTACTACTGTGGGTCTTTACAGCAACAAGGAAAACGCGATCTCCATCCCCTCAAAGTCGTTTGATCTCGGATATCTTACGACAACGATGAGTGATATAATCGTGATCGCTCTTGTTACGGTTATCATAGTTCCTGTCGCACTTATCGTATGCGGCATCGTTATATGGGCGAGAAGAAGGAAGATGTAATGGAAAAAAAGCACCAGAAAATAGAATTGAGCAGCGAGGACAAAGAGATTGTCCGTAAGCAGACAAAACGGCTTATCATAATGGGCGGTATTCTCGTCATCCTTATAGCGGCATACTTCACATTAAGCGCGATAAGCAAGAAAAATGCCGCAAAAGCAGAGAATGCGGAGGAGGAAGGGAACTTCCTTACCACCGATGCGGAGAGCGTAACGGAGTTTTCTTTTACTTATAACGGAGAAAAGTACGAGTTTAAGAAAAGCGGTGAGGACTGGATATACACCGGGGACGAGAGTATGGATATGGACGAGGATCTTGTGGGTGCTCTTGTTGAAAATCTCGCAAGCATAAGCTACAGCGTGATGCTGGAGGAGGCGGCAGATCTCGAACAATATGGTCTTTTAAGCGGCTATGAAACCATTCACTGGAAGAACGCCGACGGAAGCTTTGAAATCCGCATTGGCAGCAGCAATCCAATATCCGGCGAGTATTATATCCAGGATGCCGGAAACGGTGATATATGCCTTGTTAATTCAAGCTTTGTAACCAAGTACAGAACAACCCCCGGGGAACTGGAATATTTTGAGGCGGGGTCTGAGGAGTAGTATGGCAAATCTGGGTAATCCGCAAAATACAATAGACATCATCCAAAAGTACGGATTTCGGTTTCAGAAAAAGTACGGACAAAACTTTCTCATTGATACGCATGTCCTTGATAAAATAGTAGCGGCTGCAGGGGTGACGAAGGAAGACCTTGTGCTTGAGATAGGGCCCGGAATCGGTACGATGACGCAGTATCTTGCGGAAGCGGCAAGAGAGGTCATCGCCGTAGAGATCGATAAGAATCTTATACCGATACTTGAGGAGACTCTTGTAGGGTATGACAATGTTGTCATAATAAACGACGATATCCTAAAGGTGGATATAGAAAAGCTTGCCCGGGAAAAGAATGGCGGTCGTCCCATAAAGGTTGTTGCAAATCTGCCCTATTACATTACAACACCGATAATAATGGGCTTATTCGAGAGTGGAGTTCCGCTTGATAATATAACGATAATGGTCCAAAAGGAGGTTGCGGACCGTATGCAGACCGGCCCGGGGAGCAAGGATTACGGCGCTCTTTCTCTGGCAGTGCAGTATTATGCCAGGCCGGAGATAGTCGCAAATGTTCCTCCGAACTGTTTTATACCGAGACCGAATGTCGGAAGCGCTGTTATAAGACTGACGAGACATCCGGATCCGGTTGTAAAGGTAAAGGACGAAAAGTTCATGTTTGCACTTATCCGGGCATCCTTTAACCAGCGCAGAAAGACTCTTGTTAACGGTCTTGGCAATGCACCGGAGCTCGGAGTCTCCAAACAACAGGTGACAAAGGCACTTGAGGATATGGGGCTTCCGGAGATGGTAAGGGGCGAAGCCCTTACTCTGGGCGAATTTGCCGGTCTCAGTGACTTGTTGAAGGAATGACGGGGACAATAATTGAATAGGTTTTTGGCGATTTAACAATTTTGTAATAATTTATGTCTAAATTGCCGCTAATTATAGACAGCAAGCCACAAGGTATGGTACAATGTGTTCGACTATGTAGTAATATCTTGTGGTTTTTTTATAACTTTCCGTTAAGAAGGCTTTTTCATGGATAAGTATGAATATAAAGTCAGGGCGCAGGAGATCAGGGATCTGATCGCAAGCAGCCAGTATGACAAAGCAGCAGAGATTGCCGATACAATTGATTGGAGCAGGGTTAAGAAAGCGTCTTTCCTTTGCACGATAAGCGATCTATATAAAATAAATAAGCGCTATGAGGATGCAATCGAGCTTTTACAGCTCGCTTACGACAGATATCCCGGGGGAAAGGATATCCTGTATTCTCTTTGTGAACTCTATTTAAGCACGGGCGACACCATCCGTGCTATTACCACGTTCAGAGAATTCTGTCAGGTCGCGCCGACCGATGTTCGTATGTATATACTTCAGTACAAGGTTTATGTGGCGCAGGATGTTTCTCTTGAGGAGAGGATAGAAGTCCTTGAGAAGCTGAAGAAAAGAGATTATCGGGATAAGTGGGCTTACACTCTCGCTTATCTTTATCACAGGGTCGGACTTGCCACGAAATGTGTGGAGGAGTGCGATGCGCTTATAAGCTGGTTCGGCGAGGGTAAGTATGTCGATATGGCGATGGAGCTGAAAATGCTTCACCAGCCCTTAAACGAGCAGCAGCAGGCGATGTACAACGAACGCATTGAATCGGTTGCATCCGACAGCCGATGGGAGGGAAAGAAAAGATCCGATTCTGTCAGCGGAAATACTGCTGTCTGGTCGCCTGTCAAGGACAAAACCGCGAAGACTTCGGAGGTTGACGGAAATACCAAGGTTGTGTCCGTGTTTCCCAAGAGCCCTGCTGAGGGCGGAACACCCGAAGTTACGCCGATGGATGAGGCGGTTGCGCTGTCCCTCGGACATACGCAGGTTTACCGTGGAAATGTGGAAGAACCTGAGATCAGCGTCAAGACGGTTGATGTCGGAGATTACAATACCATAAATCTTCAGAGGGCTATCGCGGAAGGCGTCCAGGAAGTACTTGAAAATGGCGTAACAGGAGCCCTTCCGACAAAGCAGGTCGTTTCGGGAGTGAGCGGAGAAGATGTTTCCAAGGCAAGTACAAAGAAGATTTTCGGAGTAGACGAAAAGGCTATTCTGGCTTCCGATACAAAGGAGATCCCGGGTACGGAAGATGATATGCCGCCCCATATAGACTTTGATCCCCATATTTGGGACAAGGATGTGGAGGAGGAAATATCCGGAGACAGCTTTGAGGAACCCGGGGAACCGGTGTCGGATTATACCCAGTATCTCGGAGCAGTTGCAGACAAGCTGCGGGCTTCGACGGGTGACAAAAGTCAGGGTGCCGAAGAAGAGGGCTCTGCAGACCGGGGTGTTGAATTTAAGGCCGCAGAGGGCAATACAGCTTATGATCCGGTTGCCGAACCTGCTGAAAAAAATGGCGAAAATGTCGGCTTTGAAGGCGGTATGCTTACCAACGAGGAGACAACAGGAAGTTTTATAAGGGACGAGTTTTCCGCTGTGGAAGAGGAAGCCCTTTCAGCCCAGCCTCCGGAGCAGATCGCAACGGTTCTCTCCCAGGAGGGCGACGGACAGATAAGATTCGTAGTGCCTGAAACTCCGGAGACAATAAAGCAGATAACAGGTCAGCTTAATATAGATGATGTTATGGCCGAGTGGGCGCGCATGAAGCGTGAACATGAGGAGATGAACCGCAAGCAGTACCACGAGCAGATAAAGCAGCAGACAGGTGAGCTTTTCAATGAGTTCGAGGCTGCGGCGTTGAGCGGTGTGCTCGAAACTCTCCAGAAGGAAGAGGACGAAAAGGCGGCAGAGACTGTTGAGGAAATAGATGTAACACCTGCTGAGGAAGTTAAGATACCGGAAACCGAAAGCGCTGAAGAAAGCGCTTTGGACGGTGATGCTGCGGATATTACCGACGACGGGGAAAGCCCAGTGGGCAGCGATGACGAGGTCGAGGAAATTACCGAGGTTGAGGAAGTTTTTGCTGCCGTTGATGATGATTATACTGCAGACGAAGAAATATTTGAGACCTCCGAAGATGATGAACCGGCCGTGGAGACTGCCGAAGCCGTCGAGCAAGCTTATGTCGCAGGGGAAGTACCGGAAGGCGGCTATGAGGTAACCGAGGGATTATACGATACATATTACGAGAATAATACCGAGTCGGAAGTATTTGATATTTATCCTAATGAAGAGCCTGATGAGTACGGAATAAATAATCGAACGAAGCAGTTCTACGAAAAGAAACTCGAAGAATCCAAGAAAGCTGTAAATCCGGAGGAGGATGAGGACGACGGGGAGGAAGTAAGGGAACTTACAAAGGAAGAGAAGGAGCTTTTTGGTCCCTATGTCCAGAGCAAGTCCGCAAGAAAGCAGCTTGTGGGTATCCTTGACGGAACCTCGATGGCTTCTTATTCCGGAAATATAATACTTACCGGCGGGGATGGAAACGATACCTCCGACCTTGCGACGGCGATAATGAGAGATATAAAGCAGACGGACAGCAATTTCTCCGGCAAGGTTGCGAGGATAACCGGCGATAAGCTTAACAACAAGAAGGTCGCGTCTGTTGTAAAGCAGCTTGCGAATGGGGCGCTCATCATTGAGAAGGCAAACAAGATGAATGATGAGACGGCAAGTGAGCTTTACAGAAGCCTTGACCAGGAAAACCTCGGTATTATTGTTACCGTAATTGATACCGAGAGAAATATGGAGAAGCTGCTTTCAAGGATTCCAAGGCTGACGGATATTTTTACAGTCCGCATGAATCTCAAGCCGCTTACGGCGGAACAGCTTGCCGATTTTGCGGTTAAGTACGCTTATGAGAAGGAGTACTCCATAGATGAGATGGGTATGTTGGGACTCCACACGCAGATAACGCTCCGCCAGACGGCTACTCATTCCGTAAATATAGTCGAGGTCAAGGAAATCGTTGATAACGCCATCAACAATGTAAACAGGAAAAATGCTAAACATTTCTTTGATGTTTTGCTCGGAAAGCGTTATGATAAAGAAGATATGATAATTCTCGGAGAGAGTGATTTCAAATAGAAGATGTTTAAAGCAAAGGGGAAAATATGGCAGGAAAAAAAGAAAGCAACGAAACTGTTAAAGAAGTAAAAAAGACCCCGGAAAAGGAGAAAACTCAGGTTAAGGCTAAAAACGAGAAGACTGAAAAGAAACCTGTAAAGAAAGCCTCCGATAAAGGGGTAACAAAGATTGAGATAACCAGGGATGACCAGTACCTTTTCGGAAAAGGAACACATTATGATATATACAAGAAGCTTGGCGCGCATATTTCCGAGGAGAACGGAAAAAAGGGAGTTTATTTTGCAGTGTGGGCTCCCAACGCCGAGCAGGTACACGTGGTCGGATCCTTTAATGGCTGGAACGAAAATTCTCATGCCATGACAAAGCTCGGAGATGTGGGAATCTGGGGTTTATTTGTTCCTGACATCGGTGTCGGAGAAATGTATAAATTTCTCATCTTTACATCCGATGGAAGAAAGCTCTACAAGGCTGATCCCTACGCAAATCAGGCAGAATTTCGCCCGGGTACGGCCTCGGTTGTTGCCGATATGGAGGGCTTTAAATGGGAGGACGAGAAGTGGATCAGGGCGCGTGACGAGAGAGACATCGAGGAGATCAATCGCCAGCCGATGGCAA
The DNA here is from genome assembly GCA_017479285.1 of Lachnospiraceae bacterium. Classification (GTDB taxonomy): domain Bacteria; phylum Bacillota; class Clostridia; order Lachnospirales; family Lachnospiraceae; genus AC2028. The sequence continues at coordinate 7,072 of JAFVCL010000084.1, read as the reverse complement.
TTTACGAGTGCCACATCGGTTCCTTTATGAAGCACCCCAACGGAACAGAGGACGGATTCTACAATTATAAAGAATTTGCTACAAGAATAGTAGAGTACTTAAAAGAGATGAAATATACCCATATCGAGCTTATGGGTATTGCCGAGCATCCCTTTGACGGGTCCTGGGGCTACCAGGTAACCGGATATTACGCGCCCACATCAAGATACGGAACTCCCAAGGATTTCATGTATCTTGTGAATGAGCTCCATAAAAATAACATTGGTGTCATTCTGGATTGGGTTCCCGCACACTTTGCCACGGATGCGCATGGTCTTGCAGAGTTTGACGGACAGTGTATTTTTGAGCATCCCGATCCGAGACTCGGAGAGCATCCCGATTGGGGAACAAAGATTTTCAACTATGCTAAGCCGGAGGTTTCAAACTTCCTTATTGCGAATGTTCTTTTCTGGCTTCGTGAGTTCCATGTGGACGGAATCCGCGTTGACGCGGTTGCGTCAATGCTTTATCTCGATTACGGAAAAAAGGACGGACAGTGGCTTCCGAACAAATTCGGAGGAAACAAGAATCTCGACGCCATCGTTTTCTTCCATCATCTGAATTCCGTTGTAAGAGGAACATATCCCGGTTTCCTCACCATAGCGGAGGAATCCACCGCATGGCCTCATGTGACCGGAAAGATCGGAGACGACGAGAGCCTTGGGTTTACCTTCAAGTGGAATATGGGATGGATGCATGATTTCTGCGAGTATATGAAGCTGGATCCGGTGTACCGCAAGGGAAACCATTATGCGCTGACCTTTGCCATGACGTATAACGAGAGTGAGAATTACATTCTTCCGCTTTCCCATGATGAAGTCGTTCATCTTAAGTGCTCTATGGTAAATAAGATGCCCGGCTACAAGATAGACAAGTATGCTAACCTTCGCGTCGGATATACTTATATGTTTGGTCACGAGGGCAAGAAGCTTCTCTTTATGGGACAGGATTTCGGTCAGGAGAGAGAGTGGAGCGAGGCAAGAGAGCTCGACTGGTATCTTCTCGGAGAGAAGAACAACGCCGGAATGAAGGCTTATGTAAAAGAGCTTCTTGAAATGTACCGCAAGTATCCCTGCCTTTACGAGATAGACAACAGCTGGAAGGGCTTTGAGTGGATGAATGCCGATGACGCTGACAGAAGTATTTATTCGTGGGTGCGCCGGGGGGAGAAGGACGGAAAGAATCTGCTCTTTATCCTTAACATGACTCCTATGAAGTGGGAGAATTATATGGTAGCGGTTCCCAAGAATAAAAAATACAAACTGGTACTTAACTCTGATGAGGAGAGATTTGCGGGATGGGGCAACTCCGTGCCATCGGAGATACATTCCGATAAGGTTCCCTGCTGTTTCCAGAAGTACTCCATGTCTCTCGATGTACCTCCGTATACTGCTTTGGTATATGAGTTTTAAAGAATGAAAAGAAAAGCAAAGATTTTATTTCCAATTATAGGCATACTGCTTGTTATCATAGGCAATATGCCTTTCTTTATCCTTAAGGGAAACAGCGTTATCTCCGTGAGGGAACAGCTCGACGGGGAGATAGTCGCTTATATTCTGGGTGCAAAATATCTATTTACCGGGACAACTGTTTATCCGGAGTTTCTCGGAGGAGTACCGGCAGGAGCGCTTACACCCCCTTCCTACGGAACGCTTCTTTTATACAAGGTGTTCTCGCCGCTCTATGCCTTTCTGGTTAATCAGTTCATTGTTATGTTCACGGGATTTCTCGGGATGTATTTCTGGGGAGTCAAGCTGACCGGGAGGAGGTTATTCAGCTTCTTCGGAGGGCTTCTTTTTTCGTTTTTACCTTTTTTTACGGTGTATGGAATAAGCGTTTCCGGTGTGCCGATGGTCATGTGGGCTTTTTGCGAGCTTGTTGGAACCGGCTTTCCCGGTACGGCATCGGACGAAAAAATCGTTTCCGCGAAAAAAAACGGCAAAGCAGGCTACATTTCCGCATATATCTGTATTGCCTATTACGCACTGTTTTCCTCGCTCATACTGTGCGGATATGCGGTGTGCGCGGTGCTGGTCTGCTTATTTGTCGTGGCTCTTACGGGGAGAAAAAGGTTTGGGATAAAAACTGAGGGTATTATAAGGAGCGCGGTTGCAACGGCAGAATTGCCGGTTTTGTACCTTATAATGAATTTTGATCTTATAATACAGATCTTTTATCCGGAAAAGGGATTCGTATCCCATAAGACAGAATATATTAAGCACGGAGCCTCGTTTTGGACGGAATTTTCCGGGCTGTTTTGGAAAGGCTCTATCGCTGTGCCGAGTCTGCACAGCTTCATATTGGTAGCTTCCGTAATAGTGCTGATGGTTTCTGCTGCCTATATGGTCATAGGTATGAGGGCAAAAAAAACCGGCGCAAGGGAGAGCAGGGAAGACGATAAAATAGGGTATTCAGACTTAAAATCTTCTCTGATAATGCTTGCTGTATTACTTGGAGCGGCGGCTCTTATCGCCGCATTCAGTGCGTTTATGGAAACCGGAGCTGTAGTATCAAGGCTGAACGGAATGGACAGCGCGATAAAGGCATTCAGGATTGACAGGTTTTACTGGCTTTATCCTTTTATATGGTATTCGGTTTTTATCCTCATTGGGAAAATTGTGGATGAAGGTATAAAAAAATATCAAATAGGAAAGCTGTTGTGGTTTGTATTTCTTATCCCCTGCGCTTTATATGTTCTAAAGGAGAGCCCTTTCAAGGAAAACGCGATGGAATTTGTCCGGAAGGAATCGACGGCTCTCACCTGGAATGCTTTTTTTTCGGAGAGAGAATTTGCTGATATTGCTTTGTATATAGAGAGTGAGACCGGGCTTGAACAGGATGAGTACCGCGTAGGCAGTCTCGGGATAGAGCCGTCAGTCAGTGTATACAGCGGCTTTTATACTATCGACGGATATTCTAACAATTATGAGCTCGAGTATAAGAAAAGATTCAGAAGAGTGATAGCGAAGGAACTGGAGAAAAACGATTACAATAAAATGTATTTTGATGAGTGGGGAAACCGCTGCTATCTGTTCAGCTCGGAATATTACGGAAATCCGCTCTTATCCAAGTATGAGCATGCGATATTCAGAGACCTCGAACTGGACACGGAGGCGTTAAAGGAGCTTGGCTGTAAATACCTTTTTGCGGCAGGCGAGATTGTGGATGCCGGGGAGAAGGGCTACAGGCTTGTAAAGATTTTTGACGATATTGAGTACACTTATGTCATATATCTTTATGAAGTGCTGTAGACAGGATGGTTCGGATCCTGTCGGAAAGTAATACCAATCCGGCTGCGGCATAAGGAAGAAGAAAGAGACTATACGGGAAGATATAACGCGAGTTTGCCTCCCAGAGCATATGGAAAAGAAAGCCTCCGAAGACATAGATGATTCCGAGGAGCAGGAAAAAAGTATCCTCTCCGGATGTCCGGGATCCTTTTATACTGTTTGCAGTTTGCGGATTTGAAGCTTTTCCGGCACTGAAACGGGAAAAAGCAAAAAAGCAGGCAGTACCGAGGTAAATAATACTTTGGAAAATATCGCATATCATAATAAACGGTTTTGCAAGAAATCCCGTGTAAATGCTTTGAACAAACGGACTTCTTCCGCCGAGCTCAGCCCAGGTAGCCTGCCTGGAGGCGTATGTTCCGTCGGACCATTGTGAGAGATATTTTTCAAGGTAGAAGCGGAATGCATAGGAAGGATTCCTGCGGAAATATGAAAGCCTTTCATCTATGGCAGAGCGGCTTAGCTCGTTTGACAGAGCAGAGGAGAATCCGCTTTCCGTATAAGTATCAAAGTTGAAACCATTGTACCATCCGGCTCCGCGTTCGGCTTCCTGCATACCCATTGCGATATATGACAGAGCTGTCACTCCTGAAAAGACATCTTTCCCGGTCGCCGCTTCGTACGCTTTAAGTACGGCGGGCTGTATTGAGGAAGAGCAGAGAGGAACGAGAAGGAAAAGGATTATAAGGGCGGGCTTCCTGCTTTTTACGAACTCAAATAAAAGAACGATCTCCAACGCAATCACAAATACAAGCGTGTTTTTTCTAAGGAAAACGGCGAGAGCAGTAAAGACGATAACAAGGGCGGATAAAAGGAGTTGTTTTTTTACGGAGGACTTTTCAGACAGCAATAAAGCCAGCGCGTATACCGCGACAGAAACAGCCGCGGCAGAGGGTATCTCTCCGTAGAGGAAAGAGGTGTACAAAAGAAAGGGCAGGTTCATCCCGGATAAGAGAAGAAAAACCGCGCAGATAGCGGGTTTGCGGGGATTGTCTTTAAGAAGCGTGTTTAAAAGCAGGTATCCGAAAAGAACGATAACAACTGCAAAACAGGTGTTAAGCAGCTTTAAAACATGATACGCCGGTGCGTTTATCCCAAGAAGATTCCAAAGCTTTATCGGCAGGATAAGAAGTGTTACCATCCCGATCTGCTGGGGATAGTATGAGAGATAAGAAGAGCCGCCGTCTATGAAGCCAAGATCCCCGTTTGCGGCGGATTCAGCCATCGAATAAACCGTCATTGCGTCGGCAGCGGGAGTGGTCCTTCCAAAAATGATAAGTAGCAGCCCCGCAAGAAAGATCCATGAGAGCGTGACCGGAAGAAATACTTTGCAGATACGGTCATCAACCTTTGAACTGCGGTTTATGATAAAAATAACGACACAGATAAAGAGCAGAATCACAAGGATACCGATAAAGGGAAGATCCCATTTATAAAGAACTTTCTGTGTCATTATATTATCTATATAGGCTGTGCTTAAAAAGGAAGTAAGAAACAGAATTGCGGAAAAGCACAAAAAGAAATACCTTCCGGCTTTTACTCCGAAAAGGTAGAAACTATTTGTTTTTTGTGTTTTTGATGTATTTTTTGCGTTCATACTATGGATTATAACAGATTTATGTTATTGTAGAAATATAGTAACGACAAATTGATTTCATTTAGATTTATGAGAGAGAAAATTCAATCAATACTGAAAAGAGGATGGCTCCTGTTTTCGATAGTCAATTCCATATTCTTTGCTTTTCAGATAGCGGGTTTTTCACTATTTAAAAACCCGTCGCTGGAGTGGAAGCCCGGATTCTGCCTTATCATTTTTTCCGCGAGTATTATCCCGGGCATTGGGTCGGGGATACTGATCTCGTGGCTATTAAGCAAAAGAAAGGATATCGAAGAGGAGGCAGTTTTTGCAAAATATGAGGACGGATGGCTTGTTGAGGGGTACAGGAGCCTTGGTACACCCGTAAAAAAAAGAATCCCCTCGTCGTTTCTTGCATGGATCATTATATTTGTAAGCTATATTCCGGGTCTTTTGGCATACTATCCCGGGATATGCTCGTACGATGCGTATATCCAGCTCGAACAGTGTATCTCCGGTGAATGGAACGGACATCACCCGATACTTCATACCCTGCTTCTGAACCTGTTCTGGCAGTTCGGAAAATACGGGATCGGTGATGTAAATATCGGGATATTTATGTTTGTACTTCTCCAGATGCTTTGTCTGTCCGGAGGGTTTGCGTACTGCATACATATTATGAAAAAGCTCCGCTGTTCTCTGGGGTGGTGTGTCGGATGCCTGCTGTTCGCAGTTCTTTTTCCCTATAATATGTTTATTTCGCTGTCTGTGACAAAGGCGGGTCTTTTTACGGCGGCATTTCTCCCGATGACAGTGCTTGCCTTGTACTTCTTTACGAAAAAAAGGGAGAGCATGATGCCGGAGCGGGAGGATATCGCGTATGTTTTGCTTTTAATACCCGCGGTTGCATTCAGAAATAACGCCAAATACGCGATCATCGTTTATATGGCGGTGGTTCTGGTAACTGCCATTGTTCTTCTTATAAAGAAGAATTACAGATTTGTTTTATATTTCAGAGTGTTTGTATCGACGCTGACGGGACTTGTGATCGCGCTTGTCTTGATCGCCGCGGTAAACAAATTAATGGATGTTACGCAGGGTGACAGACGAGAGATGCTCAGCATTCCGATCCAGCAGCTTGCAAGGACTGCATACGACCATAACGCGGAGCTTGAACCCCGGGATATGGAAGTGATCGATTCCTTTATACTTAATGAGGCTTGGAGAAGCTACGATCCGCTTATATCTGATCCGGTCAAAAGGCATGTAAATACATGGTACGCGCTTCATTACCCAAAGAAGACTTTGGGAACATATTTAAGGCTGCTGTGGAGATATCCCGACGAGTATATAAATGCGTTTCTTGCCCAGAATGCAGGGTATCTCTATATTTTTGACAGGTCATGCCTGGATGTATATGGAAGCGATAATGATGGCAGAGGGTTCGTTCAGACCGCATGGGCAGGGGCTATGACGGAATATGGTGTAAGCAAGCACCCTGTAATTCCCTTCTTTTTTGAAGCGTTGGAGAAGATAAACTACGAAAATTTAATCCAAAAGATCCCGGTTTTGGGACATTTATTCCTCCCGGGATATGTTCTCTGGTTTTTTGTCTTTATCACCGTTGTTTTCTGGTACAGAAAAAAATACCATCTTATTCCGGTATCGGTAATGGTTTTGGCATTTATCGGAACGCTGCTGCTTGGTCCGACTGTGCAAATGCGCTATATTTACCCCGTATGGGTGATGCTTCCGTTCTTTCTTGCCGTAGTCTATGGCAGAAAGGGAAATAATCAGTCCCATGGTTAAGAAAATTTGAAATCCACCGAAATATAAATTGAGTGTCCATTTGGGACATTCGTTTATTGAAGCATATAATTTATTTTCGGCGGATCATGTTTTCTGCCATGGGATTTTATTATGAAGATCAGTTTCCAGAATCAGGATATTAAAAATCAGGACTTTACAGGTTTGGGAATTTCCGGCTTCGGTAAAGAGAGTACAAGACAGGACGCGGTCAACAATGTGTCCCAAAACGGACGCGGTGGAATGTCCGTAAAACTCGATATCGGAAACGGAGTGGATGCTGTTTCGGGGAAGCTGTTCCCCGGAAAAGAAGGAAAAAAAGGAGCGCAGAAATCTCTGACCGAGCTTCAGACGGAGCTTG